>JAENXA010000150.1 GCA_016649735.1 Prolixibacteraceae bacterium
AGGAATTATTTTGGAGGAGCTAACTATAAAAGCGGAAAATCTGTTGGTCTACATATAGAACTTGGACCTGATGGAGGAATAGTACTATTAGACGACGATAAAATTTTAAAAAGAGCAAAAGAATTAATAAAGGAATGATAAAAAAATATCCCGTGACCAAATGGTCACGGGATATTTTTTTGATTCCTTTATTATTCAAAAATAATAAATATTATCTGGTTCTTTTCTTTTCAAAAGATTTACGGGAATTATCCTTACTATATCCTCTGGATTTATTATCATGCGATCTACTATCACTAGACCTATCACTCGACTTACTATCACTTTTATATCCCCCACGACTTTCTCTGGGTTCATTTTCTACAGGTTCCACATTCAAAGGGACTCCGTCTAAATCTGATTTATTCAGTGCCTGTGTAAGTTCCTGTTCAAAACGCTTATCTATTTCAAAGAAAGAAAACTTTCTCTGAATATCAATTTTCCCTATTTCAACATTTCTGCTCTTCAGATTATCATTTACTAATCCTATCAGACTCTGAGCACTCAAATTTTGTTTTTTTCCTACATTAAGATATAATCGTGAAAAATCCATAGACCCCTCATTACGACGACCCCTGTCAGATGATGAACTATTTCTGCTATCTCTACCTCGACTATCTCTACTGCCCCTGCTATCTCGACTATCTCTACTGCCTCGGCTATCTCGACTATCTCGGCTCCGACCTCTGTCTCTACCACGACCCCTATCTCTACTATCACGGCTGCCTCTACTATCTCTGTCGTACGATCCTTCCTTCTCAGTGCTGTTTAAATCAGGAGCATTTTTATAATAAGAAAGAAGTTGATTAAACTGGAAAGAAATAAAACGTTTAAGTATATCTTCAGTACTAAGACCTGAAAATTTCTCTTTAATAGCATCCCAATATGGTTGTATAGATGCTTCATTTACTTCTATATTGACAATCTTGTCAATCATATGCATCATCTGCTTTCCGCAAATTTCTGTACCCTGAGGAACATTCATCTGCTGAAACTTTTTACGAGTAATACGCTCAAGCTGTTTGATTTTCCCTCTTTCCCGCATATTGACTATAGTAACGGAAATTCCTTTTTTTCCGGCTCTTCCGGTTCTTCCACTACGGTGTATATATATTTCAGGATCATCAGGAAGACTATAATTGATAACATGAGTAAGGTCACTCACGTCCAGCCCTCTGGCTGCGACATCTGTTGCTACCAGCATTTGTATACTTCTTGACCGAAAACGATCCATAACATTATCACGCTGAGACTGCGAAAGATCTCCGTGCAAAGCATCCGCATTATAACCATCCTTAACAAATTTCTCTGCCACTTCTTTTGTTTCCATTCTTGTACGACAAAAAACTACAGCATAACAATCAGGATAATTATCGGCTATACGCTTTAAAGTAGCATATTTATCTTTTGCACGAACAATATAATACTGATGTTCCACATTATCAGCTCCGGCATTTCTTTCTCCTATTTCAACTTTCTCTGGATTATGAAGATGTTTTTTAGAAATATTTTCAATTTCCCTTGGCATTGTAGCCGAAAACAAAAAAGTTTGTTTTTCCTCCGGAGTTTCCGCCAAAATAGTATCAAGCTCTTCCTTGAATCCCATAGTTAACATTTCATCGGCCTCATCCAGAATAAGTTTTCGTATATTACTAAAATCAAGTACTTTTCTACGAATAAGATCATTAACTCGTCCTGGTGTTCCAACTACTATCTGTCCTCCTGAACGAATTTCAGAAATTTGTCTGCGAATATCAGCCCCTCCGTATACCGGAATATTTTTTATTCCTCTAAGATTTTTTGAAAAACTTCCCAAATCACGGCTGATCTGAAGACATAATTCACGTGTAGGACACAATATAAGTGCCTGAATCTTTCTTTCTTTTACATCAATACTCTGAAGTAACGGTAAGCCAAAAGCAGCAGTTTTTCCTGTTCCTGTCTGTGCAAGACCGATAAAATCATTTTCACTATTTAAAAGGTGTGGAATCGTTTTCTCCTGAATCGGAGTAGGTTGTTCAAAACCCATTTCGGATATTGCGCTGAGTAACTCAGGGCAAAGACCCATTTCTTCAAATGTCATCATCATACTTTTTTAAAAAAAGAGAAATTTATCTTCTCTTCCCAAACGCACTGATGACATAAAATTATCATTTTTTAACCCCAAAATGTCATCCTTGCATAAAATTAAGATGCAAAGATATGTTTTTTTAATTTCTATGACAATATGTTATAACATTAAACATCATTTTTCAATGAAATGTTATTTATTTTTAACATCTTTCAAACTATTTGCCTTTAGATGAACAATTTTACCTTTTTTGTCTGAGACAACAAAATCTAAATTATTATCCTTTTTAGTTTTCATTAATTTCCGGTAAGTTAAATCAAGACCCTGAAGGATTTTACCTCTTACAGTATTATTCTTTTTCACCATAATTAGCAATATTTTTTATCTGTGTAAATATAACATTTTTTTTAATCTCATAATCATAATTAAGATACCCTTCTGCAATCAACTCCGGTGCCAGTTTAGATTTGTCAAATATCATCCAGTAATCACAAAGAGGAATATACAGATTAAACAAATTTCTGGCCCCTGAAAAATATCTTCTAAGAATTACCCGTTCAGCCACATTATGTCCGCCTTCCTTTACCCTGTTCTTTACCCGTTCAACTGCCAAATCCGTAGAATCCAGCCAGAAAAAAACCAACGTAGTCTGATATCCCTGTTTTCTGGCTTTTCTAATTGTTCCCACATAACTTCTCGAAGCAAGAGTCGTTTCTACTGCAAAATCCTTTTTATTTTTTAAAAGACTGTCTATCTTCGATAACATAATTCTTCCTGCTTCTATAGAAGATTTCTCAGGATTTAATGGAGAAAGCCCCTTAGCAATTTCATCAGCATTTACAAATTCATCACAATTAAGCATTTCCGGAAGAACAGTAAAAGAAGCCGTTGTCTTACCCGCACCATTACATCCTGAAATTATATATAAATTATGCATTCCTAAATTTCAAATCATATACAAAATACCGGCAATTTCTTTATTGAAAATATTAGCCGATTACAAAACCGTTAAATTTAACCATTTATTTTAAATAAAAAAGTTTTTAAATTATGCCTATTCCTAAAACAATTTCCATGCCGTTATTTCAAAATATTCTGTAATCTATTTGTATAACATAAAAGCACTTACTTATTTTAACAGTATAAAGTATCTCATAGCAACCCGTAATGTATGTAATATATTTTATTACAATATATTGAACAATATAATAATTTCACAAGCGGCTATTTAACAGACTAATCCTTAAAACTACAAATAATTAAATGATACCTCATAATTTATTATTCTATTCCTTTATCTTCAGTTTTATCATCTTAACTGAAATCTTTAACAGATATATTGCAGGTTTCCCTTCATGCGCAGAGCAACAGGTAACCAACAATTTCCCAGGTTCCTTTAGTATTCCCGGATAGCATACATCATTAACTAAAGGTAATTTTAATATTTCTTCCAGGTCTCCTTTTTTATTAACTGTCAGTATTCCTGTATGTAATTCAGGATTAGACAGTCCCGTGGCAACAATAACTATATTTTTATTTATTATAGTATAATTAAATTTCTCAAGGCTATCTTTCACTTTTCGATAACTCCATTTAGTATATGGCCAATCGCTCGTTCCAACTGTTACTCTTTTTTCTTTGTCTGCACTATTAATTATTGCATACATCGTTCCATTCTGATCAAATCGTAGTGTAGATTCATCAAACAGACCATCTACTTCAATTTTTGTAACCTTTTGAAAATTCTTACCATCAATAGTTTTCAAAAGACTAATTTTGTCATTTTTACTATCTGATTTATAAAAAAGAGCATAACCGGTCCCCCTAAACCATGTTACTTTCCATAATCGTTTTTTGCCCGAAATTATAGCTGTATCTATATTCACTGATTCAGGATCGGAAAAAACATCCCCTTTTTTATCAGAAAACGATACCATAGAAGATGAAGATCCATCCATTATAATCATTATTTGCCTGTCAGGAGTAATTGACAATCTTGGATTACAAAGTTTCATCCCTTTTTTTTGTATCAAATCGACACTCTCCCAGTTTTTCCCGGTTTTCGACCTTATTATTCCTATACTCCCCATAGCTTCTGAAGTATCTGTAGAAGAAGAATATTCTTCACTATACGAACAATAATAAGTTCCGTTAAATTTTATCAGATCAGTAAATGCATTATTTGGAGAGTTCTCCCAAATCTTTGTAATAGTTATATCATTTTTACAGGAATCAGTTGAGCTACTGCAAGACAAAACAATTCCACATAAAATAATCATCACTAAATATATTTCTA
>JAENXA010000227.1 GCA_016649735.1 Prolixibacteraceae bacterium
ACACTGGTCAAAAAAATAAATACAGACAGTATAGGACCATTCTCCCCTTATGAGATTAATCTTTCAGCTATAGCAGCAGGTGTTTATTCTGTTAAAATAACAAGTTCAGACAATGATCAGTTTTTAAGTAGTATAATAAAATTATAAAAAGAAAATTATAATAAGAAAACATGAGAAAATCATCAAAACTATTAATAACAGCAATTATAATTACAACCTTTTTTACAATTAGTGCAAAAGCACAAACAGGGGTTACATTTTTAAATATACCGGGAGATGCTGTTGCATTATCCCGTGGTGGTGCAACAGTAGCCACCGGGGCAAACTCATTTTCATTTTTTTCAAACACATCATCCGCAGTATTTTCTAAAAATGATATTTCAGCAGGTCTTTCTTACGGACAATGGTGTCCCGATGCTTCAGACAACACAATAATAAATTTTGGCACAAACATAAAAATAACCGAAAAATTCAGTATAAGGGCAGGCTATAAAAACTTTGGATACAATAATATAACAACATACAATTCTTCAGGAGTGCCTGATGATGAAATTAAGCCCGAAGAAATGTCAGCAGGTATAGGTGTAGCCTATAAAATAACCGATAAACTCTCAATGGGTGTTAATGCCAGTTATATAAGCTCCGATCTTATTTATGAAAAAGGCACTGCCATATCATTTGATCTTTCCGGTACTTATATAATCAATAATCTTAATATAGGAATATCAGCCTCTAACATAGGAAGTAAAATTAAATATGATAATAACAGTTACGATTTACCGTCATTAATTAAAGCAGGTGGACAGTACACTTTTAATTTAGGAGAAAACAGTCTTTCCACAAATCTGGAAAGCGATTACCTGTTAAATGAAAGTACAATAAGCGGAGGAATCGGTGCAGAATTCATGTATAAAAACTATTTAGCCTTAAGAGCCGGTTATCATTGGGGAGATGAAGAAAAAACAATTCCTTCGTATGCTTCAGTTGGACTGGGAGCTAAATTAAAATACATTAATCTAAACTTTGCTTATATTCTGGCAGGTAATAACTCAGCCCCAAATAAAGGATTTAATATATCTCTTGGGATAACTTTCTAAAAGGCATAAAAAAAAGGAGCTTAATTCTAAATTCTTTTTACCTTTGTGCCAGACTATGTAAAAAGTATCAGTGTGGATGCATACGAGGCTATAAATGTGATGCATAATAGAAAAAATGTTGATGCAATGAATTGTAAACACATAAAACCATTACCAATAATTGATTAGAGTGGCTTCTATCCTAAGCAGGGTAGTATTCCTTTTGTAAAAAAGCACCAGTATTATATTGTTACTAATGTAACAATAACAGGTGATACTCCCAAAGATTTTATTGGTTACTATCATTATGGCATGGGGCGTAAATGTAATCCCAAATCATGGCCTCGTTATATTGCTAAGCATGATCATAAACATTATCCTGTTGAAGTTATTACTGAGCATTTGCTCAACCGTATTGGTACGGTTTTGGGGTTCAATATGGCACATTCAGAGTTGCTTTAATAGGAAACAATGATCGACATTTTTACAACTGGGGTATCATTAGAAACATTAATTCAAATGTGCCTCCAAGATTCTCTCCAATCTATGATACAGCAAGAGGGTTATATTGGAACGAACACGAGGATAAAATTAATGCAATTTTAAATGACAAAGTGCGTTTAGCCAGTACCTTAAATAGATATTGTAAGTTAAGCACTCCCAAAACGGGTTGGGAAGGCGTAAAAAAAATAAATCATTTTCAATTAGTTGAATATTTATGTACGTTAGACATTACACGTAATTGCGAAACTATTAAGAGTTTTTGCTCGAACATAATGCTTGATAGAGTGTTTAATATGATAGATAATGAATTTAATTCATTAATTAGTCCTAAAAGACGAGAGCTAATTAAAATTACCTTACAATATAGGTTTGATATTATTCAAAAAATACTTACTTTTGCACCATGATTGGAATTTTAAAGAAAATATGGAAAGTGGAGGGCATGGATTTTAAAGATAATCCTGCTGATTCACAAGGTGTTTTCCGTTTGGTTTATGGTAAGCAGTTAATTGGAGTGCTTACATATTCAAATGGCGTATGGAGTTTTGAGTATTCTTCCGAATTTAAAAGAAATTCATTTGCTCAACCAATTATGGATTTTCCTGTCAAAGAAAAGAAATATACAAATGAGCAATTGTGGCCTTTCTTTGCTACTCGTATTCCGTCATTAAATCAACCTTATCAAATTAAAAAAATTGAACAGGCAAATATCAGCAAAAATGACTCAGTAGGTTTATTGAAGTTATTTGGTACTGAAACGATAACTAATCCTTTTCGGTTAGTAGCATATTAAACATTGTTTTATACATTTTAAAGCTGTCTGAATTACTTCAGACAGCTTTTTTCTTGTGCTTTTTCAAATTTGTTCGTTTAATCGAACAGAATTTATAGTTATTGTAATAAATCGAGTAGGAGAAACGGGATTAGTTCCCGTTTCGTCCTCTCACACCACCGTACGTACCGTTCGGTATACGGCGGTTTCTTGCTTTACATCTCTCGATGGGCGGATGTTGTTTTCAGTTATCCACATGAGTAATATCAC
>JAENXA010000070.1 GCA_016649735.1 Prolixibacteraceae bacterium
CAGATTCTTGAAATATTGCCCTATATAAATGATGCAAAAATTTATTCTCTAACAATTCATGCACGAGTAGGAATACAGGAATACAAAGGAGACACAGATCCTGAAACTTTTGAAAAAGTATACAATAATTGCACACATCCTCTATTTTATAATGGGGATATAAATACGGTAGATAAAGCAAATAAAATACTCCTTAGATTTCCTAATCTTTCGGGATTAATGATTGGCAGGGGACTTTTGGAAGATCCGGCATTGGCTTTTAAAATTATTAATCAGAATGATAATGAGTCTGTAATTGACTTTTCCGGTATATACAAAAAATTTCATAATGAACTTCTAAAGCAATATAGTGACTATCTTGAAGGAGGAGATGCTCAGATTCTTCAAAAAATGAAAACAATCTGGGATTATTTTTTACCTGAAACAGATAAAAAATTATTGAAAAAAATTAAAAAATGCAGGAAACTATCTGATTACAATCAGATAACAAGAAATCTTTTTAATATCTAAAACTAAAGTCCGGTATCTAAACTTTGTGACTTTTTTTTTACCTTTATATTTTTAAAGAAGTCTGAAAATAATGAGACAAAAATTCAAAAGAATAGTTGTAAAAGTAGGCAGTAATGTGCTTACACGTAAAGATGAAACGCTGGATATTACAAGGATATCAATGCTTGTCGATCAGATAGCTTTTTTGCATAAAAAAGGGGTAGAAGTTATTCTTGTTTCTTCCGGTGCAATAGCTTCGGGAAGAAGTGAAATCCATCCTCATAAAAAAGTCGATGATATAGGACAACGTCAGATATATTCTGCAGTAGGTCAGGTAAAATTAATAAATCTTTATTACGAACTATTTAGGGAATATTCTATTCCGGTAGGACAAGTACTAACTAACAAGGAAAGTTTTGGCACACGCAGACATTATCTAAATCAGAAAAACTGTATGACGGTAATGATTGAGAACGGAATTATTCCAATTGTAAATGAGAATGATACCATTGCAGTAAGTGAACTTATGTTTACAGACAATGATGAACTATCAGGTCTTATAGCCTCTATGATGAATGCCCAGACATTGGTTATCCTCAGTAATATAGACGGAATTTACAATGGCTCTCCTGATGATCCTTCATCAAAAATACTTCGGGAAATAAAAGCTGATGAGGACATTTCAGAATTTATCCAGGTAACAAAATCCAGCTTTGGACGTGGCGGAATGATGACAAAGGTCAATATTGCACAAAAAGAAGCCAAAGAAGGAATATCAGTTGTGATAGCCAACGGAGAAAAGAATAACATCCTTATAGATTTGTGGAATGACTGTAAGCATACACTATGCACGCATTTTTTGCCGTCTGAAGAACCGGTGTCGAATGTGAAAAAATGGATTGCCCATAGTGAAGGATTTGCAAAAGGAGAAATTCATATAAATAAAAAAGCTACTGATCTGGTTAACTCTGATAAGGTAGTGAGCATACTTCCAATAGGAATAACTGACGTAAAAGGTGATTTCGAAAAGGATGATATTGTTCGTATTATGGATGATAAAGGAAAGCAAATAGGAGTAGGAAAAGCAGGTTTTAATTCTGATAAAATTCGTGAAGCCATGGGGAAACACGGAAAAAAAGCCGTTATACATTACGACTACCTTTATATTGAATAAAAAAAGTAACAGATAAAACTTCCCTTCCGTTTTCTTTAGTTATTTTTGCCGGAAATCAAATATTATGCACAATTCATTAATGCTGGCAGATTTAAAGAAAAGCGTTATGTACCGCTATTTAATTTTGCTTGTCATTGCCGGGACACTGGGCTTGCAGGGTTGGAGAACGCTTTTTAATAATTTTGCTGTAGATCAGGTTGGTATCTCAGGGTTACAGGTAGGCGGCATTCAGTCGATTAGAGAAATTCCTGGATTTTTGTCATTGTTAATTGTTTATCTTCTGCTATTTGTAAAAGAATACAGGCTTTCAGCCATATCTATTCTTGTTGTAGGGCTGGGTATTACATTCACCGGATTTTTCCCGTCATTCTGGGGATTGGTTTTTACCACTTTTATTTTTTCTTTAGGCTATCATTATTTCGAAACAACTAATAAATCATTAACACTACAGTATTTCTCAACTAAGGATTCTCCAAGAGTTCTTGCCAATCAGCAAAGCTGGAAAGCTATAACTAATATCGGAATTGGTGCTTTTATTCTTATTACAGCTCATTTTGTAACAATTAAAATCAATTTTCTTATACTTGGTCTTCTGGTAATTACAATAGGAGTTTATGCTCTTTTCTGGAAACCTACAAAAAAAGATTTGCCAATACAAAATAAAGGAATAATCTTTCATAAAAAATACTGGCTGTTTTATACGCTTAATCTTTTAAGTGGAGCCCGCCGGCAGATATTTGTAGTTTTTGCAGTTTTTATGTTTGTAGAAAGATTTCATTTTACAGTAGTTAATATTACAATACTATTTATAATCAACAATATTATATCATATTTTACAGCTCCCCTGATTGGAAAAGCAATTAACAAATATGGAGAACACGCCTTACTTACCACAGAGTACATATCTATGATTGTAGTATTTTTAGGATACGCCTTTGTAAATAATGTGGCTGTTATTACTTCTCTTTATATTGTAGACAATATATTTTTTAGCTGTGCCATGGGAATAAATACCTTTTTCCAGAAAATGGGAGACAAAAAAGACATTGCGCCTTCTATGGCAATGGGATTTACAATTAATCATATATCAGCCGTTATTTTCCCGGTTCTCGGTGGAGCATTATGGATGATAAGCTTCCGTCTTCCATTTTTAATGGGAGTAGGTTTTGCTATAACCTCACTTATTCTTGTTCAGTTTATTCCAAAATATCTTGCGAAAAAGCAAACAGTTAACTCTTCTCTGAGTAAGAATTAATTTCAAATTTACGATCAGTCATTACCAAACCTAAGGCTTACTAATTAATTTACTATAAATTAATTGATAAGCATATTGTATTTAATCTATAGTTTACGTAAGTTTGTATGTAACCCTAATTATTTTGTCTATTGTAAATACTATACTTTTCAGGAATGGCATTTATCAATACATTCTATGGATTAAAACTTGAAGAAATTCAAATGGATGAAATATTTGAATAATATAAACAAAACATTGGGTTATTCCCTAATATGGAACGTAAACCCAATCTTATATAGTAGATATAACCCAAAGAGTTGGGTTATCGAATCGTTGTACGTAATGCTTGCGCATAACACTGACATTCAATAACATAGCACACTTAATCATGGAAGAAATTAAACTTAACAAAGAAGATTTCAAGTTATTCTATCGAGATGACCAATTTGGCTATTTTTATGACGAAGATGGCGATCCTACTGAAAATGCGACTAATGAATTTGATTCAAAAGTTGAAGAGGTGTATGAAAAATATGAGTATATTGTAGTTGATTGTCAGGATAATATCTACGGTTTTAGAAATGGAAAGAAAGAAATTGAGATGAGTGGTGTAATGGAAGCCTACGATATTGCAAGAGAAGTAAAAGAAAGATAAATGTGCAAACATTCCACAAACGAGAAAACATGGTATAACGGTAAAAAATACCGCTTAGCAGACTTCTTTGACCAATGGTGGGATATTTACAAGCAATCGCCTAAAGAATACATTACCCCAGAACAGTATAAAGCAGTAAATGCAATACGTGTTTGTAGAACCGAAGCATTGGGTGTGGATTATTATGTCTGTCCAGAATGTGGCGAGATAACAAAGGTTTACCATAGCTGTAAAAACAGGTTCTGCCCAACTTGTAGCTGGCAAGACACCTTGAAGTGGGCCGATCGAATAAAAGGCCAGATGATGTCCATTCCTCACAGGCATACGATCTTTACGCTTCCTCACCAATTAAACGCTTTGATAAAGGACAATAAATACGAACTCCTTTCTGTTTTGATGCGCACCTCTGCAGATACAATGAAGGATTGGATGAAACACAAACATAATTTAAAACCTGGTATTATTTCGGTGCTTCATACCTTTGGTGAAACCAAAAAGTATCATGTTCATACCCATATGATTGTGTCATGGGGAGGATTGGATATCAAGACCAAAAAAATGAAACAGATCAAAGGAAAACATGTAAATTATGATTTTTTAAAGAAGAAATTCCGTTGCAAATTTGAAGACGAACTATTTAAAATGTTTGATAATGGAACTTTGAATCATCACTTTTCTGACCGTATCAAATTCCAGCAATTTATTAAGAGAATAAACAAAAAGAAATGGAATATTCATCTGGAAAAGCCAATGGATATTCCCACACAGGTTGTACGATATATTGGAAGATATTCAAAAAGAGCTTGCCTGAGCGAATATAAAATCACCAAAATGGAGGGCGAAAATATAAAATTCAGATATAAGGATAATAAAACAAAGGATATCAACAATAAACCAATTGAACGCGAACTTGAATTGAATTACAGAGATTTCTTTCCTCGTTTACTACAACATGTACCACTGCCTTATTTTAGGTTAGTACGCTATTATGCGAGTTATTCAAACAGAGTTAGTATACCACAAGAGTATATATACAAAGAAACAGAACAGTCTAAAACGGAAATTTCTGAAAACGAAGCTCCTGAAAATTGGGAAAATTTACAGATAAAAAAAACAGGACTAAATCCATTGATCTGCAGTCATTGCCAAAAAAGGAAGATTTATATGTATACTAAACTGAAATGCAGGTATCAAGATAAAACGTTTATTTTCAGACGAAAAATTGAAGGTGAAAATGTATTTCGAGAACAAAAAGCAGCATAAATTACTTAAGGATAGGTATGTCTTGACGTAAAAATAATAGAAAAAAAGAGTGATTGCACACAAAAAACATGAAGGAATGAACATGAAAAATATAAAATGCCACAAAATATCTGATCGTAATTATTATTATTACATACAAACGAATGATGAAAAAGATTGAAAGTCCTATAAAAAGGAGACAAAGCACATACGCACAACAAAAACTATATTTAATATGGGCAATTGTGAGTATGTCATCGATATCTGGTTTTACAACCACCACCAAATCTTTAATTTGAAGATAAAATATAAATTTTGGAAAATAAAAGATTTGGCTCAGTGCGTACTCAAAGAGAATCTCTTTTTAATCCCATACTAAACATAGTCTTACCGTTGGCGGTAATGCCACACATACTAAACAAATAAATATATTAATATGAAGAATGAAGTTGCTTCCGAACATGGAATAAATATTATCTGGAACTACGTAAAAAATGATTACTCATGGAAAGAATCATATTTTAAACATTTTACAAAAGGGCAGAAATTTTTATTTTTTTTGCCAATAGTATTTCTTTTCCTTCCTGTTTATGGAACCTATGAACTATTTTACAATGATTCGTGGACTTTATTTATATTATTAGGATTGGGAACGTTATTCTCTATTTGGTGGTTTCATAAACAGAAGACATTTTTTGAGAATAAAGTAAGTGCAAAATATTATACGTTAAAGGACTGTTCTTCTATAAATGAGTATCATAAACATAAATTAGTTAAAATTCTCGGAAAATTAAATACTAAAGAAAATCGATCTTTATGGAAATCTTATTTTAGAGGAAAGATGAAAAAGAATATAAATATCATTGTTATATTTATAATTTTTGTACCTATATATTTTTCTCAAATTTTATCATCTTATAAAAAAGATAACCTTTCAACATACTACATGATCGAAATTACTTTAATGGCGTTATTAATGACTGTGGCTTTTATCATGCCAGCATTTGTGAATTTTAAAGCTAAAAGGGTGTTATATAATCAAGCATATAGTCTAATTTTAGAATTAGAGAAAGACTAAAAAAGCACATGCCGCCAACACGTGCTCATAAATAATTGCCGTTTAGTAAGTTGTTCAAGGTTTGTATCCCGCTTTAAATTTGGTGCAACTTGATAGAAAAGTAACCCGCAATCGGCAACTATTCATAGCACCATCCGTTATTGCGACACGAAGTCGTATTATATAATTGTTTTATAGTCAGTTACGACCGACTGTAAAACCTACTGTTCCTTCAGTAGTATCCTACCAGAGCATCGGAAGTATGGTGTAGCCATTTTTGGGTGAAGCCCCTGGGAAAAAGTACTAATCGTAGGCTCGTGTAGCCTAAAACGTGGTCGGAAACCGTGAGGAATCTGATCTTTGGAATCTCAACGCCAATTAAGGGCTTGGATGAGTGAGCATGGCTAAAATATTTGAACATTCCGCAACTGCCGTCAGTGTGAGGAGCGAAAAAGAGATTGATACGCTCTGAACCAAAATGGTGGACTGACAAGTTAAGCATGTTTAACGCAGTGCTTACAAGGATGTAGCTCAGTCGGTAGACAGGATGGGCCTAAACTCACATTATTGTTATATATACGGAACGTGTAAACCCGACGCTCTCTCCTGATATAACTATCGGGATAAAACCGTAACCGCGAGGCATCGGGAAACGTCGGACAGAGATGATGAACAAAGCGAAAGCCTGCTTGTAATGAGTTGGATAGTGATTGAGCTTAGGCAATATTATCAAAGGTGAAAACCTGCTGACTTTCATCCGGTACTTTTTGGCAAGAAGCTTTATAGAACCTGTTAATGGAAGAAAGCAAATGAACGAGAATGAAAATTTATCGTGTGCACTACCACTCCCAGACGACTACTGGCAAACCATTTCATGGTCGAAGGTAATCCAAAAGGTGAACAGGCTGCAACGCCGTATTGCCAAGGCTGTGAAAGATAAACATTGGGGCAAAGTAAAAGCCCTGATATACCTTCTTTCAAAATCATTCTATGCTAAATTACTAGCTGTTTTTAGGGTCACAATCAACAAAGGAGGTAAAACTCCCGGGGTAGACAATATCGTTTGGAAATATCCAGCCGAGAAACTAAAAGCAGCTTTAAGCCTCAAAACAAGGGGGTATCAATCAAAACCATTGCGAAGGATTTATATTCCGAAAAAGAACGGGAAGAAACGTCCGCTAAGCATTCCTGTTATGCATGATAGAGCTATGCAAACGCTATACAAAATAGCGCTTGAACCAATGGCTGAAACAGTGGCAGATCCTAATTCATACGGATTCAGACCACGCAGGTCGTGCAACGATGCCATAGCACAATGTTTTCTTTCGCTATGTCGTGATATGTCGGCGCGGTGGATATTTGAAGCTGATATCAAAGGGTGTTTCGATAACATCCGACATGATTGGATATTGGAAAATATTCCCATCAACAAAACCATCCTAAAAAAATGGTTGAAGTCGGGTTACATCGAAAAGAAGCGTTTGTTTCCAACTAAAAAAGGAACTTCACAGGGAGGCTCTATTTCGCCTCTGATTATGAACATGGTTCTTGATGGTTTAGAAACGGTCATTATGAAAAAGTTTCCCCGATGGAAAAGACAGAAAGTAAACTTCATTAGATATGCCGATGATTTTGTGATTACTGCCATTGACAAAAAAACCATTATAAAGGATATTATTCCTATGGTTAAAGAGTTTCTGGCAGAGCGGGGCTTAGAGCTCTCGCCTGAAAAATCAAAGATCACACACATAAATGATGGGTTCACCTTCCTATCACAAAATGTCCGAAAATACAAGGGCAAATTGTTGATACATCCATCAAAAGAAGCTGTTCAATCGTTTAAAGATAAACTTAAGAAA
>JAENXA010000004.1 GCA_016649735.1 Prolixibacteraceae bacterium
ATCAGATGGGGAAAAAACCTGACGATGTAATCACAAAAATATGGAAAGACTGGCAATCATTTGCAAGCTATGCTTTCAATAAATCCCATTCTGTCTGCTATGCTTATCTTGCCTATATTACAGGATATTTAAAAACACATTATCCCCCAGAATTTATGGCTGCCAACGTTAGCCGTAATCTTAATGATATTACAGAGATTACAAAGCTGATGGAAGAATCCAAACGGATGGGCATAAATGTTCTTGGTCCTGATGTAAATGAAAGTTTAATAAAATTTGCAGTAAACAAAAACGGAGATGTAAGGTTTGGTATGGCAGCAATAAAAGGGGTAGGAGCCGGAGCAGCCATGGACATAGTAGAGGCAAGGAAAAATAAACCATTTAAAGATATATACAATTTTGTTGAAAGAGTAAATCTTCAGACAGTCAACAAAAAAAATATTGAAGCCCTCGCTATGGCAGGTGGCTTTGATAGTTTCGGCATAAAGAGAAGTCAGTTTTTTGAAACAGGCAGTTCCAATGGTCAGAGTTTTACAGAAAGGCTGATTAAATACGGGCATCAGATGCAGGAAATAAGAGACACCCAGCAACAAAGTCTTTTTGGAGGAGCAATTGATGCTCAAATAATTAAAACCCCGGATCTCCCGGAAGTTCCTGAATGGCCTAAAATCATATTGCTTGAAAAGGAAAAAGAGCTGATCGGAATTTATCTTTCTGCGCATCCTTTGGATGATTATAAATTTGAAATAGAAAATTTTGCAAGCAGAAATTTTTCAGTCAGGGATCTTAATAACGACATTAGAAAGCTAAAAGGCAATGAAATCACATTAGGTGGTATGGTAACAGAATCATGTGAAGCTGTAGGGAAAACCGGAAAACCATATTGTAACATGACATTTTCAGATTATACCGATTCCTATAAAATATTTTTCTTTGGAAAAGATTACATCGAATTTTCTAAATATTGTAAGCAAAACCTTTTTTTGTTAATACGAGGGAAAGTTCAGGATAGTTACAGGCCGGGACAGTTTGATTTTAAAATTAAAAGCATCGAGCTGCTTGAAGAGGTTCGTAAAAATTATATAAAGAGTGTAACTGTACAACTTAATCTTAATATAATAACTCCTGAATGGATTGAAGAAATGTACGGACTTTGCAAAAAATATAAAGGGGATGTTTTATTAAAATTTGTAATTTGGGATACTGAAACAAAAACAAAAGTTCATATATTCTCCAGAAATACAAAAATTTCATTTACAAAAGAGATGGAGAAATATTTCGAAAATCAGGATTTTTTATCTTATAAAATTAATTAGATTTGTAATAGATAATAACATTAAAAAAATAATTATGGCTATAGCAGTAAATGATTCTAATTTTGAAGAAATAGTACTTAAATCTGAAAAACCGGTAGTTGTAGATTTTGGAGCTGAATGGTGTGGTCCATGCAAAATGATTGCTCCCATAATAGAGGAATTGTCAAAAGATTATGAGGGTAGAGTAGTTGTAGGTAAAGTTGATGTTGACGAAAGCTCTGAGGTAGCCGGGAAATACGGCATCAGAAATATACCCACAGTTCTTTTCTTTAAAGGAGGAGAAATTGTTGATAAAAACGTTGGAGGCACAACTAAAAAAGTTCTTGCAGCAAAAATAGATGCAATGCTATAGATATAAAACTATAGCCATTACGGTAAGAATTTTTCAATAACTTTTTTTCTTATCAGGGTACAAGAGATCGGGTAATGATCAGAATAGTCAGCCATATCCCTTGAAAAATTGTATCCTGAGAATTCTTTACTGTGGAAAATATAATCAATACGGAAAGAAGGTAACTCTCCCAGATAAGTATTGCCTATGCCGGAACCCGATTCTACAAAAGTGTCTTTCAGCTCGTTACTAATGGTATTATAAGCATAAGATACAGGTGTATCATTAAAATCTCCGCATACAATAACAGGATACGGACATTTTTTTATATAAGTTTTAAGGCTGTCTGCGTGTTCGGCACGTCTAACGAAAGCCTTTTTTAATTTATCATTAAAAAAGAGAATTTTCTTTATATCATTTTTATTATCCTCAAAAGGGAAATCATTAAAATCACTAATGTTCGAATTACTTAAACGGTAACTTTGAAGATGACAATTAAAAATCCTTACAGTATCCTCATTTATAATAATATCGGCATATAAAATCATATTGCGGGTTTCTTTGAAATGGATTTTTCCCTCATTTATAACAGGATATTTTGAAAAAATAACAGGATCTCCGTTTTCCTCTAATTTTGTTGAATATATTTCAGAACTGTATTCTTTTGAATCAACTATTTTCGGCATAAATATCTTGTTAATCATTATCATATTAGTCTCCTGCAAACATATAATATCAGGGTCTTTATTTTTTATATATGAACAAATAGAGTCAGCATTATCCTCTTTAGTATTTTCTCCATAAGTTTTTCCTGCAAAATTTCTGACATTATAACTACAGACAACGATTCCTTTTTTAGAATAGTGTGAACCTTTAATCTGTATATAGTTTTTTAGATTATTATATCCCGAAAGAATAATAATAAGAGATAATAGAAACATTTTACTGTTAATCGAAATCCATATAAAAATAAACAAAATATTAAAAAACAGGAGATAAGGATAAGCAAGTCCGAAGACCGCCGGAAACCATAATTTTGCAGGACTTATAAATATCGATAGATTAGAAATAATCATACATATTGCCGCAAAAATATTCAGATATATTAAAAAATATTTAATAAATTTCATCTTATTTATTACATTTATTTTTATTGGAAAGATATTTAAAACCTAAAATTAACTGAAAAAACAACAGTTTAAAATAAAAATCATTCTTTATACTCAGCGGAAATCATCCTGTCTTTCCCCCGAATATCTTTACGAAGACGTATGTTATAAAAATGGAATTTCTCCAGTAAACGCATACAATCCTTTCCGTAGTTCTCATTTATTTCCCAGAAAATTTTACCATTTTCATTCAATTTTTTTTGTCCTGTATCAGCAAGAGCCCTGTAAAATTTTAAAGGATCATCATCCGGAACAAAAAGTGCACTAAAAGGTTCATATTTTAAAACATTATCTTGCATCTTGTCCTTTTCTTTTTCTGTAACATAAGGAGGATTGCTTACAATTATGTCAAATTTTGGCAAAGAATCATAATTGGAAATATTAAGAATATCCTTTTTGATAAAAGAAACATTTACTTCATTCAATAAAGCATTTGATTGTGCTACAATCAAAGCCTTTTCAGAAATATCAATACCATAAACATCAGAATCTTTCAATTTTTTTTTAAGACTAACAGCAATACATCCGCTCCCGGTTCCAACATCCAGAACAGAACCTTTAAAATCAATATTTTCTTTCACTATCCAGTCTACCAATTCTTCAGTTTCAGGTCTTGGAATAAGAACGTTATTATTAACTTTGAAAGGAAGTCCGTAAAATTCAGTCTCATTAAGAATATATTGAATTGGTTTATGACTTTTTAATTCAGAGACAATTTTTTTTACCATGTTCCTTTCCTTATCAGAAAGTTTATCCCTGTCATGAATAATCAAATCACTTACAGAATATTTCTTTATATATTCAAATATATATCTTATAAGGCCTTCCGTTTCATTTTTAGAATAAAGGTCACTGAGTTCATTGCGAATATATTTTAAACAGGATTGCATAAAGTATAATTTTAGGTAAAGATAATAAACCCGAAAGAGATTGTTTCATATTGTCTATGCATTCGAATTGTTTTTTAAATTTGTATATTAAAAGGACAATGATTCTTATCAGGAATTTATTGAAAAGGTGAATAGATTATTTTTCGGATTATGAAATGATATTTATGTCAAAAGAAAGAAATACTGATGAAATATATATGAGCCGTTGTCTTGAACTGGCTCAGCAGGGAAGGGGAACTGTGGCTCCAAATCCAATGGTAGGAGCCGTAATTGTTTATAACGGTAAAATTATAGGTGAAGGATTTCACAGACAATTTGGAAAACCTCATGCCGAAGTAAATGCCATTAACTCAGTAAGGGACAAAGAACTGTTAAAACAGTCAACAATATATGTGAGTCTTGAACCATGTTCGCATTTCGGGAAAACGCCACCATGCTGCGATCTGATTATTCGTTGTGGAATACCACATGTTGTTGTTGGAATTATAGATCCCTTTGCAAAAGTAAAAGGCCGTGGTATAGAAAAAATGGAAGCAGCCGGTATAGATGTTAAAACAGGAGTGCTTGAGAAAGAATGTGAAAATCTGAATTGTCGTTTTATGATGTTTCAGAAACATCATCGTCCATATATAATATTGAAATGGGCCCAGTCAATGGATGGATATATAGGCAGTATTCACTGCGTGGGAAAATCCTGTCAAACGCCGGTATGTATAAGTAATTCCCTGTCACATATTCTTGTACACAAACAAAGAACAGAAGAGGCCGCAATTTTAGTCGGAACAAATACAGCTCTTTCAGATAATCCATCCTTAACAGTTAGAAGCTGGTCGGGAAAACAACCTTTGCGATTAGTCATTGATCTTCAGAATCGTCTTCCGGAGACATTAAATGTAAAAGACGGATCATGTCCTACAATCATATTTACAGAAGCAGAATGTTTGTCCAAAACCAATCTTACTTATGTACGGTTAAATTTCAAAGATAATATTATCCCTCAGATAAATGACTATCTATATGAAAATCAGATACAATCGGTAGTTGTTGAAGGTGGCAGACAATTACTTCAGTCATATATCGATCAGGGAATGTGGGACGAAACTCATGTATATATCGGGAATAAATGGCTTGGAAACGGAGTTTCTGCACCTAAACTATCAGTAAGTCCTGTAAAAAGTCAGCGTCTTGATGATGACACCATGCTGATTTTTCAAAATCAGCTTCATCTTTAGTTCATGGTTTTTAGTTCGGGCGTTAAAGCTTGGACTTCATCAATTTTTCCGCCGCGTGGTAAATTCCCTTTTCATCAATTCCGCAAAGTTCCATCTGTTCTTTCTGCTCACCCTGTTCCAGAAAATAATCAGGAATTCCAAGTCTCACGATGTTATTTTTAAAATTATTTTCGTTAATAAATTCCAGTATAGCAGAACCGAAACCTCCCTGAAGAACACCATCTTCGACAGTTATGATTTTATCAAATTTCTTTAAAATATCATTTAAAAGATTCTTGTCCAGAGGTTTAATGAATCGCATATCATAATGGGCAACAGAAAATCCTTTATTCTGCAGATCCTTCACAGCTTTTTTAGCCTCCTGTCCGATAGTACCAATAGAGAGAATAGCCAAATCATTTCCCTCCGAAATAATCCTGCCTTTTCCTACTGTAATTTCCTTAAAAGGTTTTTTCCAGTCCATACAATTTATATGTCCTCTTGGATATCTTATGGAAAAAGGTCCTTTGTCCGGTAATTGAGCTGTATACATCAAATTGCGCAGGTCAACAGCATCCATGGGGGCCGAAACTGTCATGTTGGGTATAGATCGTAAATAAGCAATATCAAAAACACCCTGATGAGTAGCTCCGTCATGGCCTACTACACCTGCACGGTCAATGCAGAAAACAACATTAAGATTTTGAATGGCAACATCATGAATAATTTGATCATAAGAACGTTGCAGGAAGGTAGAGTATACAACACAAAAAGGAGTAAGGCCCTGAATAGCCATTCCGGCAGAAAAAGTTACAGCATGTTCTTCTGCTATACCCACATCAAAAGCCCTCTCAGGCATTTCTTTCATCATGATATCAAGAGAAGATCCAGAAGGCATAGCAGGAGTTACTCCTACAATTTTATCATTTTTGAGAGCTAATTCTACTAAAGTTTCCCCAAAAACATACTGAAATTTGGGAGGAGTAATTGAAGGATTTTTCGTGTTTAGTATTTCTCCGGTTATCTTGTCGAATTTTCCGGGAGCATGAAATATCGTCTGATTAATTTCAGCCTGTTTGAATCCTTTTCCTTTTACAGTAATAACATGTAAAATTTTGGGTCCCGGAATATTTTGTAAATCACGAAGAACTTCAGTAAGATAAGTTACATTATGTCCGTCCACAGGACCAAAATAACGTATACCCAGACTTTCGAATAAATTAGAATTTTTTAGAAGAACAGATTTCATGGCTCTTTGAGTCTTTTGAACCAGACGACGTGCTCTGGGACCAAAGCCATTAAGTTTTCCCAGACCGTCCCATATATCCTGTTTTAATTTATTATACGGTTTGGATTTTGAAATTTTGAGCAGATAATTACTGATACCTCCTGTAGCCGGATCTATAGACATATTATTGTCATTCAGGATTATCAGAATATTTGAATTATGGACTTCTGCATTATTCAGACCTTCAAAAGCCAAGCCTCCTGTCATCGCTCCGTCTCCTATAATAGCAATAACCTTTCTTTCTTTTTCTCCTTTCAAAGAAACAGCAGTTGCCATTCCGAGTGCTGCAGATATTGATGTACTTGCATGACCTGTACCGAAGGAATCATAAATACTTTCAGAAGGTCGGGGAAATCCGCTGATTCCTTTAAATTTTCTATTAGTGCAAAAAAGATCTCTTCGGCCTGTCAGAATCTTATGACTATATGCCTGATGTCCGACATCCCATACCAAAAGATCATATGGTGTATTATAAACATAATGAAGAGCTACAGTAAGTTCCACAACACCAAGACTTGCGCCGAAATGACCCGGATTACAGGATAATTCATTAATGAGAAATTCTCTTAAATCTTTGCAAACTTCAGGTAACTCATTTATCTGTAGTTTGCGGAGATCTGAGGGGTCATTTATTTTATTTAAAAGATTTCCGGTCTTTTCTGTCATCCGATGATATAATTTATAACAAAGATATTAATTTAATACCTAAATTCCTTCCGGATTTTAGGTATTACTTTAAAGGATTAAAATGTTTCCTTCATAACAAAAGTGTGCCGGATTTTAGGTATTATATGATGAAAATTTCTTCATTCTTTTTAGCCACTATTTCTTCAATCTTCTTATTAAACATAGTGGTTATATTCTGAATTTTTTCCTCACCGTCTTTTTCCATATCTTCAGACAATCCTTCTTTCTCTAATTTTTTCAAAGACTCATTAGCCTCTTTTCGTGCTGCACGAACACCTACTTTTGCTGATTCTCCTGCCTGGTTAACCTGTTTCGACAAATCCTTACGTCTTTCTTCAGTTAGAGAAGGAACACTTATTCGTATTAATTCTCCGTTATTTTCAGGATTAAAACCAAGATTAGCATTCATAATAGCCTTTGTTATAGGTTCCAGCATCTTCTTTTCCCAGGGTTGAACAGCAATAGTACGTCCGTCAGGAGTATTAATGTTAGATACTCTGCTTATAGGAGTCAGTGTGCCATAATAATCAACCTTCACATCGTCCAGAATATTAGCCGAAGCTCTTCCTGCACGAATCGTAAGCAATTCTTTTTCTAAATGAATAAGGGCAGATTCCATATTCTCTTTACAAACATCTTGTATAAAACTTAAATCTTCTTCCATATTCCGATTTTTTGAGTTTGATATACAACAAAGATAAAAGAAAAAAAGAAAATAGAAAGGTTGCTTTTCACAGTTCCTAAAATTATAAATGAACAAGTGTACCTATCTGTTCTCCTGAAATAATTTTTTTTAGATTTCCCGGAATATCCATGTTAAAAACAATCACAGGCATATTATTATCACTGCACATAGTACCGGCAGTTAAATCCATAACCTTCAGCTTTTTATTATAGACCTCTTCAAAAGAAATTTCATTATATTTTGTAGCATTGGGATTTTTTTCCGGATCATCAGAATACACTCCGTCAACACGGGTTCCTTTTAATAAAATATCTGCACCAATTTCTATAGCCCTTAGAGAGGCCCCCGTATCAGTAGTAAAAAACGGATTTCCTGTACCACCGGCAAGGATAGCTATTTCTCCTTTTTCAAGAGATTCAACAGCTTTATCTCTTGAATATAAATCTCCGACAGGTTCCATACGAATTGAAGTAAAAACCTTAGAGGGAGTTCCCATAGACAAGAGAGCCGAATTTAAAGCCAGGCTATTTATAACAGTGGCAAGCATACCCATCTGGTCTCCCTTAACACGATCGAAACCGTTTACAGTTCCACTTAATCCACGGAAAATATTACCACCACCTATTACAATACCTATCTGAATGTTTAATTTCAGTATCTCACTAATTTGCCGGGCATATTCATTAAGCTTTGTGGAATCTATTCCGTAATTTTGATCTCCGGCAAGTGACTCACCGCTAAGCTTTAAAAGAATACGTTTATATTTAGTCATCTTTTTTCATTTTTATTTATATAACACCTAAATTCCTTAAGGAATTATCTATTACGAAACTTCCTTGCGGAATTTAGGTAAAAATAAAAAAATAGAAAGGTCTTACAATAAAAAATCGTTTAAAAGTTTTTATCTCAAGATAAATAATTAAGTGTAAATAAAATTTCAGGCATATTAGAATAGCAAAAAAAATAAATTTCCACACTGTTGAAAAAATAGCTATTTTTACAGCAGTCTGTTTAAAAAATGGGAAATGTTAGAAATACTAATTATATTATATATGGTAGGCTTTTTACGAATAATTCTGTTTATTTTAATCATATATTATGTGATTAAAATAATAAATATCCTTTTGATTTCAAGGTTTAAAAAGAAATTTAAAGACAATTCATCTTCATTTCGAAAAGATAATCGTACAGAAGGAGACGTCAGGGTAGAAGGAGAAAAACCAAAGAACTCAGGTTCCTTCGGAGAAAATGGAGAATATGTAGATTACGAAGAAATAAAAGACGAAAAAAGAGGGAAAAAGTAAATCTGAATTATCCTGAAAAAAAAATAAAAAAATAAACATAAATAAATGGCACAGGAAGAAGTTTTTAAGAAATTAGTAGCACATTGTAAGGAATACGGATTTGTTTTTCCGTCCAGTGAAATATATGATGGACTAAGTGCCGTATACGATTACGGACAAAATGGTGTTGAATTAAAAAACAACCTTAAAAAATACTGGTGGGACAGCATGGTTTTTTTGCATGAAAACATAGTAGGACTGGATTCTGATATATTTATGCACCCTTCCATATGGAAAGCATCCGGACATGTAGATGCTTTTAACGATCCGTTGATCGATAATACTGATTCTAAAAAAAGATATCGTGCAGATGTCCTCATTGAAGATAAACTGGCGAAATACGAAGCCAAAATGGACAAAGAAGTAGAAAAGGCCGGTAAAAAATTTGGAGAAACCTTTGATGAAAAAGAATTCCGTGAGACAAATCTTCGTGTACTCGACAACCGGAAAAAATGGGACACTCTTCACGAACGCTATAAAAAAGCGATGAATGATGAAGACTTCAAAGAACTAAAACAAATCATCATTGACGAAGAAATAGTTTGTCCTGTCAGTGGAACCCGTAACTGGACAGACGTCCGTCAGTTCAATCTTATGTTTTCAACAGAAATGGGCTCAACATCAGACGGATCTATGAAAGTATACCTTCGTCCTGAAACTGCACAGGGAGTATTTGTAAATTACCTTAACGTTCAGAAAACGGGTCGTATGAAAATTCCGTTTGGAATTGCACAGATAGGCAAGGCCTTCAGAAATGAAATCGTAGCGCGTCAGTTCATTTTTCGTATGAGAGAATTTGAACAAATGGAAATGGAATTTTTCGTAGCTCCGGGAACTGAGCTTGAATGGTTCGAAAAATGGAAGGCCTTCCGTATGAAATGGCATGAAAATTTAGGTTTTGGCAAAGAAAATTATCGTTTTCATGTTCATGAAAAATTAGCTCATTATGCTAATGCCGCAGTAGACATTGAATATAAATTTCCATTTGGGTTCAAAGAAGTAGAAGGAATTCATTCACGTACAGATTTTGATCTTTCCCAGCATCAGAAATTCTCAGGAAAGAAAATTTCATATTACGATCCTGAAAGAAAAGAATCATATACGCCATATGTAGTAGAAACATCTATTGGACTCGACCGTATGTTTCTGGAAGTATTATCGGCTTCATACTGCGAAGAAGAAGTTTCTACAGCAAAAGGAGGGAAAGAGATTCGTGTAGTAATGAAAATTCCGCCGGTTCTGGCACCTGTAAAAGTTGCCGTTATGCCATTGGTTCGAAAAGACGGTCTTGCCGAAAAAGGTAAAGAAATTTTCGATGATCTGAAATTTGATTTCAATTGCACATATGACGATAAAGATTCCATTGGAAAACGTTACCGTCGTATGGATGCTTTAGGAACACCCTTTTGTATTACACTTGATTATCAGACACTCGAAGATAATACAGTAACAGTTCGTTATCGTGATTCCATGAAACAGGAAAGAATACCTGTCTCAAAAATCAAAGAAATGGTAACAGAACAGGTAAGTTCTAAAATATTGCTAAAAAAGTTAATGAAATAAATAAAAACACAAAATGCAGAGACAGGTTATAATATGTCCCTGTATTTTCTAATTATTATCGTCATAAAAAACAATATTAAAATTATTTAGGCATGGAACAAAAAAAGAAAGATCCATTTTCCAGAGTATTAACAAGTGTTATCCTACGTATCGTAGGATATGGCTGTCTAATACTTTTAACCAATTATATTATTTTAAAAGACGCAGGAGTCTCTGTACTTAATAAATTTAGTGAAAATTCATTTGTAGAAAGTACTCAGTCCATATATCTGTTAGTGTCTATAATCTTTTTATCTTTTTTGTATTACAGGTTTAAAGACTTTAAACCTCTTTTATTATTAATAGGAGGAGGTCTTCTGGTTATTTTTATAAGAGAGCAGGATTTTTTCTTTGATAAAATTTATCATGGAGCATGGTTCCCTTTTGCAATGATAGTAACAATATTAACATTGTATTTTGTTTTAAAAAAATGGAAACAGGTGAAAGAGAATATTCTTGAATATGTAAAGACCCCTTCTTTTGGGATAATTATATGTTCCATCATGGAAATATTTATATTCTCCCGTTTATTTGGGAATAAAAACGTTTGGTTTAGTTTCTTTAATACAGAAACACTAACTCCTTTGCAACATGCAGTAAAAAATGCAGCAGAAGAAGGAAACGAACTTTTTGGATATACACTTATATTAATATCAGTGTTTGAATTTGCACATTATCTATGTAACAAAAAATGACAAAAAAATAAAGGAAAAATGTTAACCACTCATTTTCCCTTTATTTTAACCTTAAACATTCAAATGTATGAAAAAAACTTATTCTTTTTTACATTACAAAGATGAGGTAAAATAAGGTTAACAACTGCAAAATGAGGTTAAAAATAGTTAATACCCTAAAATTTCGAGAAACAAGTATTAATTCTTGAAATTATTAGAGTTGAAAAAGTCTGTAATATCTTTTTTGTCCTTCTCCAGCTGCTTTTGTAAATTTTCAAGAGAATTGAAGTCCTGTTCATCCCTGATCTTTTTATAAAAATTTATTTTTAAATTTTTATTGTATAAATATCCCTGAAAGCCAATAATATAAACCTCTATATTCTGGATATTGTTTTTATGGTTTACAGTAGGGCGAAAGCCAATATTTAGCATTCCCGGATAAAATTTATCATTTGCATACACCATAACAGCATACACACCTCTTCCGGGAATTATTTTATTCTGGTTAAGAGGTTTAATATTCGCAGTTGGGAAATTAATTTTTCGTCCTCTTTTATATCCTTCCACAACAGTTCCAAACAATTTAAAATGATAACCCAGCAACCGGTTAGTATTTTCAATATCTCCTTTTTCCAGAGCTTCCCTGATCCTTGTAGAACTAATATTTTGGTTATCAATAGTAACAGCACTTGTCTTATATACAGGGAAATGATAAATTTTAGAAATATTATCAAGCATCTCGCATCCACCTTCCCTGTCTTTTCCGAAACGGTGGTCATACCCAACAATCAAAGCCTTTATTTTTAATTTTTTAACAAGAATATCTTTGACAAATTTTTTGTAATTAAGCCCCGAAAACTCCTTAGTAAAAGGATAAATAATTAAATTTTCAATACCGGCTTTTTCAAATAATTCTTCCTTTTCTTCTATGGTGGTAATTAATTTTAGATTTTTGTCGTTAGGAAATAAAACTTGTCGTGGATGAGGATAAAAGGTAAAGATGACCGATTCTCCATTTATTTTTTGTGCAATTTCTTTTACTTTGCGTATAATTTCTTCATGACCCATATGAACACCGTCAAATGAGCCGATCGCTATAACAGGATTAGCAACATTAAAATTTTCTATATCCCGATAAATTTTCATAAGTAAATTATCTTTTTATATATTTCCGGAACAGTAATACAATAACAGTGGTTTCTGTCATTCAAAATCCAAAAATAGAATTTTTTGATCAGACACCTCTTAAAAATTGCATAAAAAGAAGATCATAAGCTAAAAGATTTAACTGAATTTATTAGGTTGATAGGTATTTTATTATTTTTGTTAAGTCAAAAGATTTTTTTCCTTTAGTTTTAATTTATAATAAAATTCCGAAAAAAATAAATTTATGAACAGATATATATTATTTCTTTGTTTTTGTTGTACAATCTTGTTTACTATTTCATGCAGCGATAATGTCAGATTCACAATAAGCGGTCATATCAGTAATACAGAAGGACAGTACATCTATCTTGATAAACTTAATGTTTCATCTGTAGAGAAAATTGATTCCATAAAACTTAAGGAAAAAGGAAAATTCGAATTTAAGGGTAATGTCAGTTATCCAACATTCTTTATGTTAAATCTGGGAGATAAAAATTTTATTACCCTTTTGGTAGATTCATCAGAACATGTAGAAATATACGGTGATGCCGTCAATTTTTCCCAAAATTATCGTTTGAAAGGTTCCAATGGTTCATCTCAGGTACAGCAATTAAATATACATTTGAGTAAAACAAAACACATGCTTGATTCTCTTCAGTCTCTTGGTATTTCCTTTAGAAGCGATGTGAATTACGAAACCAAAAAGAAAAAATGGAAAGATGAATATCAAAAAGTAAAACAATCACAGATAGATTATTCTTCAGATTTTGTTAAAGAACATGCATTCTCAATGGCAAATGTACTGGCCTTATATCAGAAATTTGACGACAACACATACGTAATTCAGGACTTACATTCATTAAAAATTGCTGCCTCAGCCTTAAATTCATTATATCCCAAATCGGAACATGTAAAGGCCTTATATGCAAATACTGTAAAACTTATGGAAGATCAGAGAAGAGAAAAATTACAGAAATTTATCGATGAGAATGCGCAGAACAGTCCTGAAATTGTATTACCCGATCCTAATGGAAAAGAAATAGCATTATCTTCACTCAGGGGAAAATATGTGCTTGTTCAATTTTGGGCAGGAGCAGATAACGATTCCAGAATAATGAATCCTGTACTTAAAGAACTTTACAAAAAGTATCATTTACGAGGCTTCGAAATATATCAGGTAAGTGCCGATACAAATAGATACGACTGGGTAGATGCCATTGATAAGGATCATTTAAACTGGATAAATGTTGGAGACATGAAAGGAAGCAGAAGTGCCATTTTAACCTATAATGTACAAGAATTACCTTCAAACTATTTTATGGATAAAGAAGGAAATATTATCGGGAAAAATTTAAAAGGTCCGGACATAACCGAAATACTGGAAAATGAGTTATCTAAAAGAAAATTAAAGTAACACAGGTAGAAAGATAATTTCTAATTTTTAAAAATTTAAAAAACTTTGGCAAAACAAGAAAAGAAGATATATTTTGTTTCTGATGTTCATCTTGGAGCTCTGTCTTTAGATAATATGCAGGAAAGAGAGAAAATTTTTTCCCATTGGCTTGAAAAGATCAGAAAAGATGCAGGAATGCTCTTTTTAATGGGGGATATCTTTGATTTCTGGTTTGACTATAAAAGTGTAATACCAAGAGGGTTTACGCGAACTCTGGGGAAAATTGCAGAAATTGCTGATGACGGAATTCCGGTTCATTTTTTTACAGGTAATCATGACCTGTGGGTATTTGATTATATGTCGTCCGAACTGGGAGTTCAGGTACATCACAAAGAGTGCATGATGACACTATATGGTAAGAAATTCTTTCTGGTACATGGAGACGGGCTTGATGCAGGAGATAAAAAATATCTTTTTCTAAAGAAAATATTCACAAATAAGGTATTACAGAAACTTTTCTCGATGCTTCATCCAAATCTGTCATTTGCAATTGCACATGCATGGTCAAAGAAAAGCAGACTAACCAAAGGAGTGGATTCGTTTAGAGAAAACGATGGAATATATGAATATGCCAAAGCATTATCTAAAAAAGAATCATTTGAGTATTTTGTTGTCGGACACCGTCATTTAATGATAAATCGTTTGCTGGAAAACAAAGCTCATTTTATAATACTGGGGAACTGGATAACCTATAATTCTTACGGAGTATTTGACGGAGAAACATTTGAATTAAAAAGATATAAAGAATAATGATAAAAGAGGATAAAAATCCTTTATAAATAAATATTATGGAAAAGAAAATATATACAAAGATAATAGGGACAGGTTGTTGTGTTCCAACAAAGAAAGTAGTAAACGACGATTTTTTAAATAATGTTTTTTATGATCCTGCCACAGGCAAGCCTTTAGAAAAGGATAACAGGGAAATTATTGATAAATTCTATGCTATTACAAATATTAAAGAACGACGCTGGGCCGAAAATGATCAGGTAACATCAGATCTTGCTGTTATAGCAGTTGAAGAAGCTCTGGCTGATGCAAAAATGGATAAAGAAGATCTTGGTTTTGTTATTTTCTGTCATAATTTTGGAGATGTAGTATATGGGAATACACGTATGAACGTAATTCCAAGTATGTCCAGCATGTTAAAGTTTAAAATGAAAATAAAAAATCCTTTTAGTGTTGCTCATGATGTTATCTGTGGTTGTCCGGGCTGGACACAGGGGATGATTGTTGCAGATGCCTATATTCGCAGCGGAATGTACAAAAGAGGAGTAGTTATTGGAGCAGATATTACCTCAAGAGTCTCTGATCCTCACGATCGTGATTCAATGATCTATGCTGATGGAGCAGGAGCTACCATCGTAGAAGCAGTGGAGAGTGAAGAACCTGTTGGAATAATATCGCACAGTTCCCGTTCAGATGGATATCCTTATGCAGATTGTCTGAATTTTGGAAAATCTTTTAATCCTGATTACGACCAAAAAGAATTATTACTTAAAATGAAAGGACATAAATTATATGTTTATGCTTTAAGAAATGTTCCTACAACAGTAAAAGACAGTATCGAAAAAGCCGGACTACAAATAGAAGATATTCAGAAAATTTTTATTCATCAGGCAAATGAGAAAATGGATAAGGCTATTTTAACAAGATTGTTTGGACTATACGGTAAAAAAGAAATTCCGGAAGGAATTATGCCAATGGTCATAAGTAAACTTGGAAATTCTTCAGCTGCAACCATACCTATGTTAATGGATTTGCTATTGAAAGGGAAAGTTGGTGATCATTCCGTACAAAAAGGAAGTTATTCGGTTTTTTGTTCCGTAGGAGCAGGAATGGGAATCAACTCCATAATATACAAATGGTAATTTTTATTTACAGAAGGCAAATAAATAAAACAATAAATAAAAATTCAAAAAAAAAATAATACGAATGGACATATTATCAGATCCGGGGTGGAAATCTGTTTTAGCCGAAGAATTTCAAAAAAGTTATTATAAAAATCTACAATCATTTGTACAGAAAGAATATTGTAGCTTCCCCATATTTCCGCAACAATCATTAATATTTAATGCATTCTCGCAATGTTCGTTCAGAGATCTTAAAGTAGTCATGATAGGGCAGGATCCCTATCATGAAAAAGGACAGGCAAACGGATTATGTTTTTCTGTCAACGACGGAGTGCGTATACCACCCAGTCTAAGAAATATATTTAAAGAACTTAAAAACGATACAGGCAAAGAAATTCCGGAATCAGGGAATCTCACTTCATGGGCTCATCAGGGAATTATGATGTTAAATGCCGTTATGACTGTACGTGAAGGAAAGGCAGGCTCGCACAGGGAAAAAGGATGGGAAATATTTACCGACGCTGTAATTCAGAAAATCAATAAACAGAAAGATCATATAGTTTTTATTCTTTGGGGCAATTATGCCATAGAAAAGGGAAAAATGATAGACTCTCACAGACATCTGGTTCTAACCTCCGTTCATCCGTCACCATTATCAGCATCCCGTGGATTTTTTGGTAACAATCATTTTAGTCGTACCAATAAATATCTCATAGAGAATGGAAAGCAACCAATAAAGTGGTAAGTAATGATAATTACTTTAATCTTTTCTCATTATAAAATTAAATGAAATCCTATTGCATAGGTTTTGTAATCAGATGGTTTATATTTTTTCAAAATAATCAGTTAACTTGCAATATATAATGAATATATACATTTCAGTAATCGAAATAGTTCTGATAATCATTGTAACACTTGCTGTTATTATAATAACAAATATATTATCCGGAACAAAAAGCAGAAAACGTGAAAAGGTAACAGCCACACAACTCTCAGAATCTGAAAAACAGATAGCAATAAGAGATGAAAAAATAAATTCATATCTGCAGCAATTACAAAGAGAAAAAGATGAAAGTATACAATTAAAATCTGAAAGAGATGAAGCAATAAGGAAACAAATCAGATTACAGGCCGAAAAAGAAAATCTTGCGGAAAAGTTGGAAACTCAGATGCAGGAAATGAAAAAGCTTCGTGAAAAATTCACAATCGAATTTGAAAATGCAGCAAATAAAATACTCAAACAAAACTCCGAAGATTTTACATCACTCAATCAGAAAAATATAGGAGAAATATTAAATCCCTTAAAAGAAAAAATTCAGCTTTTCGAACAAAAAGTAACCGACACATACGAAAAAGGGCTAAAAGATCAAACCGATCTGAAAGCAGAGCTAAAAAAACTTCGTGATATGAATCAGAGGATTAGTGAGGATGCAGATCATCTCACCAAAGCATTGAAAGGAGATGTCAAAAAGCAGGGAAACTGGGGAGAAGTAATATTGGATCGTGTTCTGGAATTCTCAGGACTTACCGAAGGCCGTGAATACAAAAAACAATACAATATAAAAGGAGAAGAGGGACAAATTCTTCAGCCCGATATATTAATTATGCTTCCCGGAGAAAAACATATTATAGTAGACTCCAAAGTTTCACTTGTAGCCTACGAAAAGGCAGTTAATGCAATTAATGATGAAGAACAGAAGACATATACCGAAGAACACATCCGAAGCATAAGAAGCCACATAAAAGAGTTAAACGAAAAACATTACGAGAAAATTCCCGGATTAAACACACCCGATTTTGTTCTGCTATTTATACCTCTGGAATCATCCTTTAGTGCAGCCATACAATCCGACAACGAATTATTTGCCTATGCCTGGAGCAGGAAAGTCGTTATAGTAAGTCCGTCAACACTACTTGCAACATTACGCACAATAGCTTCAGTCTGGCAGCAGGAAAATCAGACACGCAATACCTTAGAAATAGCACAACAGGGAGGCAGACTTTACGACAAATTTGTAAATTTCATAAAAGACCTTGAACAGATCGGAACAAACATAGATCAGACAAAAAAGAATTACGATGCGGCTATGAATAAACTACAAATAGGACGTGGAAACCTCGTCCATTCTGCCGAAAAATTACGTGAACTTGGAGCCAAAACCGCAAAAAAACTTCCCGAAAAATATTCGGATTGAAATTAATTTAGTCTTTACCTAAATTCCGCAAAGAAGTATTAAAAACAAAAAGAGAGATACAAAGCATCTCCCTTTTCTATATATTTTTATACAATTTTCTATCAGCTCGCCTTTAATCTTCTTGATGTACTTAAATCAAGTTTTGATTCAGCATACTTCTTAGTTATACACAACTGCTTAATCTTTTTAGAAGGATATTCAAACATTGCGTCATTCATTATAGTTTCGCAGATAAAACGTAATCCTCTGGCACCAAGACTAAATTCAATAGCTTTATCAACAATAAATTCCAGAGCTTCATCTTCAAAAGTTAGATTAATACCATCCAGCTGGAATAATTTAATATACTGTTTTACAAGACTATTTTTAGGTTGTGTAAGAATCTTTCTTAACGATTTACGACTAAGAGGTTCCAGATATGCCAGTATTGGCAGACGACCTATAATTTCCGGAATAAGACCGAAACTTCTTAAATCCTGCGGAGAAATATATTGTAACAAATTGTCCCTGTCAATATATTGCATTTCTTTATGCATACCATATCCAACGACCTTCGTATTTAAACGTTTGGCAATTTTCTTTTCAATACCATCAAATGCCCCGCCACATATAAACAGAATATTTTTAGTATTAACACTAATCATTTTCTGTTCAGGATGTTTACGTCCACCCTGAGGAGGAACATTAACCATTGCACCCTCAAGTAATTTCAGCAGACTTTGCTGAACGCCCTCTCCCGACACATCACGTGTAATAGAAGGATTATCCTGTTTACGGGCAATTTTATCAATTTCATCAATAAAAACGATACCCTTTTCAGCAGCATCAACATTATAATCAGCAGCTTGCAAAAGACGCGTAAGCATACTTTCAACATCCTCTCCAACATAACCCGCTTCAGTAAAAACAGTAGCATCAACAATAGTAAACGGAACATTAAGCTTTTTTGCAATAGTTCTTGCAAGCAACGTTTTACCGGTACCTGTCTGTCCTACCAGAATAATGTTAGACTTTTCGATTTCTATTTCGTCATCTTCAATCTTCTGTTTTAGTCTTTTAAAATGATTATAAACGGCAACAGAAAGAACTTTTTTAGCCTGATCCTGACCAATAACATACTGATCCAGAAAAGCTTTTATTTCTTTAGGTTTAAGCAGTTTTATTTTGCCAATATCGAATTTATTATCTGTTTTAAACTCTTCCTCAATAATACCATGAGCCTGCTCAACAATACCATGAGCCTGCTCAACGCATTGGTCACAAATAAAGGCATCAATACCGCTTATCAAAAAATTAACATCTTTTCTTTCAAGTCCGCAAAAAGAACATTTGTCCATAATATCTACTTTCTTTTTGTTCTGTTTATCCCTTTGTCATAACATGATCGATCATACCATATTCTTTGGCCTCTTCTGAAGTCATCCAGTAATCCCTGTCAGCATCCTTAGTCACTTGTTTAAGTGATTTTCCGCTATGATGGGCGATAATTTCATAAAGTTCATTTTTCGTTTTCATGATTTCACGAGCTGTAATCTCAATATCCGAAGCTTGGCCACCTGTTCCTCCAATAGGCTGATGAATCATAACCCTTGAATGTTTTAGGGCAGAACGTTTTCCTTTATCTCCTGCAGTAAGTAAAATAGCACCCATAGAAGCAGCCATACCTGTACACATGGTAGATATACTGGGTTTGATATATTGCATTGTATCATAAATACCCAAACCGGCAGTTACCGAACCTCCGGGAGTATTTAGATAAATTTGAATATCCTTATCAGGATCAGTTGATTCTAAGAACAAAAGCTGAGCCTGGATAATATTAGCAACATCATCATAAATAGGAGTACCCAAAAAAATGATACGATCCATCATAAGTCTGGAAAATACATCCATCGAAACCATATTCATCTGTCTCTCTTCAATAATATAAGGAGTAACACTATCAGTAAATATAGATTGATACTGATGCATTGTCAGACTACTGATGCCCTTTTCTTTTGTTGCATATTTGTTGAATTCCTTCCCCGGATTTGTCATTTATTTCTCCATTAATTTTTGAAAATCATCCTGACTTATATCTTTTTCTTCAACAGTCACTTTTGATTTTATAAATTCAATAGCTTTGTCAATGCCAACTTGATTTTCAATATGTTTTTTTTCTTCTTCATTTTCTAAGATCTTTGCTGCATAAGCGTCAAGCTGAGATTCCGGAATATTAAAAAGTCCATACTGACGAAATTGCATTGATGCAATTTTTTTGGCAGAATCCATTATTTCTTCTTCTTTAATTTCAATGGAATTATCCTTCAATATTTTCCCGTAAATTAGCTGCCAGCGAAGATCCTTCATGAAATTATCGAAATCCTTTTCGATTTGTTCTTCTGTAAGCTTGCTGTTAGTTTCCTTAATCCAGCGTTTTAAGAAATTTTCAGGTAAATTAAATTCTGTCTTTTCCACAAGATGCTCCCTGCAGTCCATCGAAAACTTATAATCAGAAGACATTCTTAGATTCTTTTCAAGTTCTTCTTTTATCTTAGCCTTAAATTGATCTTCAGTTTTTATATCAGTATCTTCTCCGTAAATTTTCTTAAACAAATCTTCATTTACTTTAGCAGGAGTAAAACGAAGAATATCGGAAATTGAAAATTTAAAATTTCCTTCTATTTTTTCAGCTTCTTCCTTAGAAATTTTCAGCAGACCGGAAATTAGATTAGCGTTATTATTGTAAATCTTATTAAGGTCGACAATTATCTCATCTCCTTTTGATTTAGAATAGAATTCTTTTTTAATTTCTTCGTCCTTCATAACATCAGGAGCAACTAATACATCATCAGCTTTAATTCCTTTTTCAAGTTCATTACCATTTTCATCAAGCTGAACGAAGTTACCCTTCATGGTATCTTTACCTTCTAATTTTTCAACAGGTTTATTCTCTCCGTATTGGTTAGTATAATCCTGTTCCTGCTTTTCAATCATCTTTTCGTCAGCAGTAATCTTGTAAAATGGTAAATTATTTCTTTTATCTAACTGTATAGAAAATTCCGGAGTCGTTGCGATATCAAAAACAAATTCAAAATTTTCGTCATTATCCCAGTCTATTTTTTTCTGTTTTTCTTCATCAGGAAGAGGTTCTCCCAGAATATTGAGTTTCTCATCAATAATATATTTTGACAGATTATTTGACAGAACCTTATTGACTTCATCAGCTATGGCTGCTTTACCGTATAATTTTTTCACAAGACCCGCAGGAACTTTCCCGGGACGGAATCCCGGCATATTAGCTTTTTTACGATAGTCTTTCAATACTTCGTTTACACTGGATTCATAATCATTCTTTTCGATTTTGACGGTCAGTGTTGCCGTTAACTCATCAATGCTTTCTTTAGTAATATTCATACAATCCCACTTAATAATATTATGATGGAAAAAATTTCAGGTAATATAAATTTTTTCATTTTACGAAAAAATAATTTTTCACAAAGAAAAAACCGCCTGCCTGAATTATTTAGGCAGAATGGCGACTCCTGCTTTGTACGGGCGAAGGGACTCGAACCCCCACGCTGTTAAGCTCTAGATCCTAAGTCTAGCGCGTCTACCAATTCCGCCACGCCCGCATTTCTTTTAATGAGCCGCAAATATAAATTTAATTTTGGTTATTGCCAAGTTGTAATTAACCTATTAAACAAACTTATTCTTTAATTTACAAATCAAATATGAAAAAATAAGATATAATATCTAAATTCCTTGCGGATTTTAGGTAATATTAATGCAATACGAAATTCTTTCCCAGATATACACGTCTTACATCCTCATCGGCTGCCAGTTCCTCAGCCGTTCCTGCTTTAAGGATAGATCCTTCGAATAGCAGATACGACCTGTCAGTAATAGATAAAGTCTCGTGAACATTATGGTCAGTTATTAAAACACCAATATTTTTATCTTTTAATGTTTTTACAATATTTTGAATATCCTCAACTGCAATAGGATCCACCCCTGCGAAAGGCTCGTCAAGCAAAATAAATTTAGGATCTATAGCAAGAGCCCGTGCAATTTCTGTTCGTCGTCTTTCGCCTCCCGAAAGCTGATAACCTTTACTATAACGAATATGTTCCAGACCGAACTCTTCAATCAGAGACTCCATTTTCTCTTTCTGATACTTTTTCGAAAATTTAGTCATTTCCAGTACAGCTTTCAGGTTATCCTCAATACTAAGCTGACGGAAAACAGAAGCCTCCTGTGCAAGATAACCGATTCCTCTATGAGCTCTTTTATAAACGGGAAGATTTGTAATATCTTCATTATCAAGAAATATTTTACCTGATAATGGGCGTATAAGCCCTACTATCATATAAAAAGACGTTGTTTTTCCTGCACCATTAGGTCCCAGCAACCCAACTATTTCTCCCTGACTAACATCTATAGAAACACTTTTAACAACGGTACGTTTCCTATATTTCTTAACTATATTTTCAGCTCGCAGTTTCATGTTGGTCGTTATTTATATTTCTGAGTTTTACTAAAAGTTCCCTGTCTTCATAAAAGGGATTATCAATCCCTGTCTCATATGTATAACAAACATACTAATTTACATTGCATCCAGCTCTTCTTTATTTTTCTTTTCCACTTTTCTTGATATAACAATTCCTATTTCATAAAGAACTACAAGAGGAATACATACCAGAATCTGACTAAACACATCCGGCGGTGTAATAATAGCAGAAAGAACAAGTAATACCACATAAGAATGTTTACGGTATTTAATCATAAATTCAGGTGTTAAAATACCCACTTTACTTAAAAAGAAAACAAAGACAGGTAGTTCAAACACAATTCCTCCGGCCAGGGAAATAGAAGCAACAGTATTAATATACGAAAGGATATTAATCTGATTAATCACATTTGCACTTATAGAATAAGATCCCAGAAAATTAATAGACAAGGGAACTATAAGATAATATCCAAATAATACTCCAAGAAGAAATAATCCGGACATATAGAAAACAGCTCCTGTTGAATTTTTCTTTTCCTTTTCATATAAAGCCGGCTTTACAAATTGCCAGAATTCAAAAATAACATAAGGAGAAGCAACAATAAGGCCGCCAATAATAGAGGTCCATATATGAACCATAAACTGCCCCGACATATTGATACTGATAAGTTGAAATTGATGAGTATTTATTCTCAGGGAGTCTATGTTAAGAAAATCAGACAGTTTTGTAAACATTCGGTTAGTCCAGAAATCCGGCATTTTAGGATGCAGAATAATCTTATTAAAAACTATATCTTTCTCAATAAATACTACAATTGAAACAATAATAATAGCTAAAAAAGCTCTTATAAAATGCCATCTCAATTCTTCCAGATGTTCCAAAAAGGACATTTCTTCCTTTGGATCCTTCTCTTTTCCTTTTTTTTTCTTGGTCATTTTTCTTATAGTCCTGTTAAATAAAAGTGTATGTTTACATAAAAACAAACATGACAAATATAGCTACATTTATTGATATCAATTGAGTGTTGTTAAATTATTTGTAATCATTTATAGAGGGAAAGGTTAAAAAAACAAAATTTTTTGCATGCGGGCATAATTTTATCTATATTAGTTCTCCTTATAAAAAAAGATGAAAAAAAATGAAGTATTTTTATGAAAACTGAATTAATTGATCAACTTAAGAAATATTTTGGTTTTGATCGTTTTAAAGGTCAGCAGGAAGAAGTTATAAAAAGTTTGATCAGCGGGCATGACACATTTGTTCTTATGCCTACAGGAGGTGGAAAGTCTATATGTTATCAATTACCGGCCATAATAATGGAAGGAACAGCCATTATTATTTCACCTTTGATAGCATTGATGAAAAATCAGGTCGATTTTATCAGAAATATGACAGCAGATGATAAAATCGCTCATTTTCTGAATTCATCACTGAATCGTCAGGCAATTAAAGAAGTAAAGGAAGATGTAAGTTCGGGAAAAACCAAACTATTGTATGTAGCTCCCGAATCATTAACAAAAAAGGAAAATATAGATTTTCTTAAAAGTATTAATATATCGTTTTATGCTGTAGATGAGGCACATTGTATATCAGAATGGGGGCATGACTTCCGTCCCGAATACAGGAGAATAAGACCAATTACCCAGGAAATAGGTGATGCGCCGATAATAGCATTAACAGCAACGGCAACGGCAAAGGTACAGCATGATATTCAGAAAAACCTTGGTATGAAAGATGCCAGAATATTTATGGCTTCATATAATCGGCCCAATTTATATTATTCGGTAAGGCCCAAAATTAAACCGGAGGTACAAATTCTTAAATTTATCAACGATAATTCCGGGAAATCCGGAATCATATATTGTTTAAGTCGTAAAAAGGTAGAACAAATAGCAGAATTTCTATATATTAACGGAGTAAAAGCCGTGGCGTATCATGCAGGAATGGATTCAACCACCCGTTCCGGAAATCAGGACAAATTTTTGATGGAAGAAGTTGATGTAATTGTTGCCACTATAGCCTTTGGTATGGGAATCGACAAACCCGATGTTAGATTTGTTATTCATTATGATATACCCAAAAGTATTGAAGGATACTATCAGGAAACAGGTCGTGCCGGAAGAGACGGTGGTGAGGGACAGTGTATAGCCTTTTATGCATATAAGGATATACAGAAAATGGAAAATTTTATGCAAGGTAAGCCTGTAGCAGAACAGGAAATAGGTCGTCAGCTTTTACTGGATATGGCCTCCTATGCCGAATCATCTGTCTGTCGCAGAGTAACCTTGCTTAATTATTTCGGAGAATCATATCAGGGATCATGTGGAAATTGTGATAACTGTCTTAATCCCAAAGAACAGGTAGAAGCCAAAGATGAAGTACACCGGGCATTAATTGCAATTGATGAAGTAAAAGAAAAATACAAAGCAGAGCATATGTCCGATATATTAATAGGAAATAAAACCGCTGCGGTAAAATCATTTCATCATGATGAGCTAAAATCATTTGGAAGCGGAAGTGATCATAGTGCAAGTTACTGGAATGCAGTATTCCGTCAGAGCTTAATATCAGGTTTTATTAAAAAAGACATAGATAATTATGGATTGTTGAAGATATTGGACAAAGGACGTAAATTTATAAAGCATCCAAAATCATTCATGCTCGTCAGAAATCATAACTATGATGAAGAAGAGCAGGAACTAACAGGAGCACCTGCAGGCGGAGGTTCAGGAGATATAGAATTATTTGAAATGCTGAAAGGTCTTAGAAAAGACATCTCCAAAAAAAAGAAACTGCCGCCATTTGTGATCTTTCAGGATGCATCACTTTCTGATATGTCAATTCAGTATCCTGTAACAATGGAAGAACTGAAAAATATTCAGGGAGTCGGAGATGGGAAAGTGCATCGTTTTGGTAAAGAATTTGTTGCTCTCATAAAAGCATATGTCGAAGACAATGGAATAGAAAGAGCTCAGGATTTGGTAATAAAATCGGTAGCCAATAAATCAAAACAGAAAGTATCTATTATTCATAATATAGACCGTCAGATATCACTGGAAGATATAGCAGATGCCGACGGAATAGATATGGACGAACTTCTAAGCGAATTGGAAGCCATAGTATACTCAGGAACGAGAATAAATGTTGATTACGCAGTAAATGAGGTTCTTGACAAAGATCATCAGGAAGAAGTTTTTGACTATTTTAAAAATGCAGAAACCGATTCAATAGATGATGCCCTTGATGAATTAGGAGAAGACGAATATTCCGAAGAAGACATCAGGCTGGCAAGAGTACAATTTTTATCCAATTTGGGTAACTAAACTAAACTAAACAAAACAAAACAAAAGGGCCAGGCTGATGATTGTCCCTTTTGTTTTGTTTAAATATTTTTATTCTGTTCTTCCCGGATATACCTCCAGTGCTTTTTCTAAAATTATCAAAGATGTTGCAAGATCCTTCTTATCAAGAACATAAGCTATCCTAACTTCATTTTTTCCATAACCGGGAGTTGTATAAAACCCTGAAGCAGGAGCAAGAAAGATTGTCTCCTTATTATATTCAAACTCAGAAAGCAGCCATTCGCAGAATTTATCAGAATCATCAACCGGCAACTTTGCAAGAGTATAAAAAGCACCCATGGGAATAGGAGAATAAACGCCCGGGATACGGTTCAATCCATCAATAAGAAATTTTCGTCTTTCAGAATATTCCTCATAAGAATCCCTCATATAATCTTCTGTGCCCTCTATTGATGCTTCTGCTACAATCTGTCCTATCAGAGGAGGACTTAATCTTGCCTGACAGAATTTCATAACATTCTGTTTAATTTCTTTATTCTTTGAAATCAGAGCACCTATACGAATTCCACACTCACTGTAACGTTTAGAAACCGAATCAATAAGAATGACATTATTCTCAATTCCTTTTAAATGAAAAGCAGAAATATAAGGAGCTCCGGTATAACAGAACTCACGATAAACTTCATCAGAAAACAGGAAAAGATCATATTTCTTAACCAAATTCTTAATCTGATTCATTTCAGAGCGAGAATAAAGATATCCCGTAGGATTATTAGGATTGCAGATCATAAAACCCTTTGTTCTGGGAGTAATCAATTTTTCAAATTCCTTCATCGGGGGCAGACGAAATCCTTTATTAATTTTAGCAGGAATAGACTTAATTACCGCACCGGCCACAATCGCAAATGCTTCATAATTGGCATAGGCAGGTTCCGGAACTATAATTTCATCACCCGGATCAAGGCACGACATAAAAGCTACCTCTATCGCTTCACTTCCTCCGCAGGTAATGAAAATATCCTCAACATTAGCATCTATATTAAAGGTGTGATAATATTCGGACAATTTTTTTCGAAGAGAATAAATCCCTTCACTCGGGCTATATTCCAGTATTTTACGGTCTATATTCCGGATAGCATCCAGCGCCTTTTCAGGCGTGTGCAGATCAGGTTGTCCTATGTTTAGATAGTAAACCTTTATTCCCCTCTCTATAGCCTTATTTGCTAAAGGTACAAGTTTCCTGATTGGTGAAAAAGGCATCAGGTCACCTCGTTTAGATGTTTTAGGCATATTCCAATATGATTTTTAAAGTCACAAAGATAAAATAACCATTTCAAAATGCAGTCTTTTTTATAACATAATATTCAAGTGATTGTAGTTTATTTTTAAATATATAATACAAGTAAGATTATACTCAATGTAAATTTCCATAAACTTTTTTAATTTTGTAGCTGAAAAGGAAAACACATTAATAATTGGTAGAATGTCAAAAGTCACGGTAATATAAAAATACAATTAAAATAAAACATGGATATTCCAAGCAAATACATCCCTTCTAAAGTAGAAGACAAATGGTATAAATACTGGATGGACAATAAATTTTTTCATTCAGTACCTGATGAGCGTGAACCCTATACAATAGTAATACCCCCGCCAAATGTAACCGGAGTTTTGCATATGGGGCATATGTTAAACGATACAATTCAGGATATACTTGTTCGTCATGCACGAATGCAGGGGAAAAATGCATGCTGGGTACCGGGAACAGATCATGCTTCCATTGCCACCGAAGCCAAAGTCGTAGGAAGACTAAAAGAACAGGGCATCGCCAAAACCGATTTAACCAGAGACGAATTTCTGGAACATGCATGGGACTGGACAAAAGAACACGGCGGAATAATCCTCGAACAATTAAAGAAAATAGGAGCCTCCTGCGACTGGGACCGTACATGTTTTACAATGGATCCAATCAGAAGCCGGTCCGTTTTAAAAGTATTCGTTGACCTTTACAATAAAGGATACATATATCGCGGAGTACGTATGGTACATTGGGATCCTGCAGCCAAAACAGCCTTATCCGATGAAGAAGTAATATATAAAGAAGTAAAATCAAAACTATATTATTTAAGATATCCCGTAGAAGGAGAGGACAACATATTTGTAACAATCGCCACAACCCGTCCCGAAACAATACTGGGAGATACAGCAGTATGTGTTAATCCTAAAGATGTCAGATTCAAACATCTTGTCGGGAAAAAAGTAATAGTACCAATAGTCAACCGAACAATACCAATCATCGAAGATGAATATGTAGACATCGAATTTGGTACAGGCTGTCTAAAAATAACACCGGCCCATGATGTAAA
>JAENXA010000065.1 GCA_016649735.1 Prolixibacteraceae bacterium
GGCAATAGTTTAAGTGAATCATACCTATTTATAGATAATATCTTTCCATTAATATCCTTATTAAGTGACTTATTTAAATTCTGGGCTCCTGAGGTACCCCAGATAATTACTAAAATATATGTTAAAATTTTTCGAGTCAAATTATTGTCATAAGTAAGACTAATCCGTTTGCAAAAATAGATATTAAATAGCCAAAAAAAAGTAAACAAATGCAAATTTACTCTAATTTTCTTTTTTAGTACTATCTTCTTAAAAAAGCGACGAGCTCTTTTTTGTTATCGGGTAAATGGCAGTTTATCAAACAGCAAGTTTATTTTTTAGTTTTTACTAATTAATTTTAGAACAATTCAAAAAAAAATGAATTGTTCATTATGTATACTCCATAAATGATTAACAATTCCAAATTGTTTCTTAAATTTACAGACATAATAAAAAATTTGAAGGTATGCGAAAAGCTCAATTTATAAAACTCGGAATTTTAATATTTTTCTGTATAGTTGTCCTAATCTGGGGAATTAATTATTTAAAAGGACTTGATCTTTTTACCAACAATAAAAACTATTATTCTGTTTATAATCATATAGACGGTTTAATTGAATCCAGTCCTGTTGAGGTTAACGGATATCAGGTAGGACAAGTTAAATCAATTGAATTTTCACCAAAAAATGACGGAAGTCTTATTGTATGCTATTTTTTAAAAAAAGAATTTAAAATTCCAAAAGGAAGTTCAGCACATATTATTTCCAGCGATATCATGGGAACCAAATGTATTCAGTTAATTATAAATAAATCTTCGGAATATTATTCTGGAGGTGATACAATACCCGGAACTATTGAAGCTGGGTTAAAAGAGCAGATGAATTCTGTACTACAGCCTATACAGACAAAAATAAAACATCTTTTTTCCTCAATGGATTCAACCATGACCGTTATTTCATCTATTTTTAGTGACAACACAAAACAAAATCTTTCAGAGAGTTTCACTCAGATCGGTCAAATTGTTTCCAATCTGCACCAGACGTCAGAAGTTTTAAGAAAGGTAATGATTAAAGAAAGCGAAAACATACAATCTATTCTTAACAATACAGAAGAAATAACAGAGGGTTTAACAGTAAGTTCTGTTGATATAAAAAATATAACAAAAAATATTTCTGCTGTCAGCGATAGTCTGGCCTCAGCACCAATTAAACAAGCATTAACAGATTTATCTGAAGCTGCCTTTGGATTAAATCAAATTGCACAAAAAATAAATGACAGTAAAGGAACAGCCGGAGAATTAATTAATAACAAAGATTTTTATAATCGTTTAAATCAATTAAGTTCAAGCCTGGATAGTCTTACAAATGATATTCGTATTAATCCTAAAAAATACATCCATTTTTCAGTTTTTTAATGTTAAAAAACAGAACCGGAATTTTTCTAAAAAATAACTTGTTTAAAAATCTAAAAACAATAAATAAAAAAATATATTTTTATTTATTGTAATATCTGATATACATGAATGTTAGCTTTATTGCTTTTTTATAACACTTTGCAATACAATATATTAAACGTTATTTTATTAAAGTGCTGATTTTTCTGAGATTGCAATAATTTTCAAAATGTCAAGTTTAAATATGTTTTTTTTTGTAACATTTTTTAAACACTTTTGCATAAGAAAACAAGAAGAAAAAGAATCAATTATTTCTCATCTTCAATAATATTTTCTTCAATAATATTTATTACTTGTACTTACTATGAACAACAGTTATATTGCTATGTGGAATCAATGTTTATCCGTTATTAAAGATAACGTACAAGATATTAGTTATAAAACTTGGTTTGAACCCATTGTTCCACTAAAATTAGAAAACCATATATTAACGATACAGGTTCCCAGTCCATTTTTTTATGAATATCTGGAAGAGCAATATATAGACCTTCTTAAAAAAACTATCAGGAAAAAAGTGGGTCCGGATGCAAAACTGGAATATGTTGTAGTAATGGGTAACAATCAACCCGGATCTAAAAAATGTACAGTAAAATATCCTACCGGAAATGATGCAATACCTCAAAACAGACCTTTAAATTATCCGGTAAATATGGGATCAGAAAGATCGTCAATAAAGAACCCTTTTATTATTCCGGGAATTAAAAAAATACAGATTGATTCTCAATTAAAAGCTGAAAATACATTTGAAAATTTTATAGAAGGGGAATGTAACCGTTTGGCAAGAGCTGCCGGATATGCCGTTGCACAAAACCCCGGTGGTACAGCATTTAATCCACTTTTGATATACGGAAATTCAGGACTTGGGAAAACCCATCTTGCCCAGGCAATAGGCATTGAAGTAAAAGAAAAATTTCCGGACAAAGTAGTTCTTTATGTTAATGCTACCAGATTTTCAACACAGTTTACAGAAGCTGTAAGAAATAATAACAGAAATGATTTTCTTCATTTCTATCAAATGATAGATGTTTTAATTCTTGATGATGTTCAGGAATTTATCGGAAAAGAAAAAACTCAGCTTACCTTTTTCCATATCTTTAATTATCTGCATCAGAGTGGAAAGCAACTAATATTAACTTCGGATAAAGCTCCTATTGAACTGGAAGGTTTTCAGGAACGTCTTTTGTCACGTTTTAAATGGGGTCTTACTGCCGATATTCAAGCTCCTGATTTTACAACAAGGATGGAAATTTTAAAAAGAAAAACATACAAAGACGGAATTGTGATAAGCAAAGAAGTAATGGAATATATTGCCTCGCATATTACAACAAATGTACGTGAACTTGAAGGAGCCCTTGTATCTCTTCTTGCGCAGTCAACACTTAATAAAAAAGAAATCACACTGCCTCTTGCCAAAGAGATGGTTGAAAAATTAGTGAAAAATATTGATCGTGACTTATCCATAAGCTACATTTCAAAAGTAGTTTGTGATTATTTTCATATGTCTACTTCACAATTGCAGATCAATACACGTAAGAGAGAAATTGTACAGGCAAGACAACTGGCTATGTATTTTTCAAAAAATATGACAAAGAATTCACTCTCGTCAATTGGCACACAGATTGGTAAAAAAGATCATGCCACTGTATTACATGCATGTAAAATGGTAAATAATCTTAAAGATACTGATAAGAGTTTTCGCTCATGTGTCAATGAAATTGAGAAGAAACTGAAAATGTAATGACCGATTCTTTTTTATCCATTGAGTCACCTTCTAAAGGTCTTTTTAAAGTAAAAGGAAGTAAATTTATTTCATACGCTTTCCCTGTGAATTCTGAAGACGATATAAAGGAGCACCTTAAAAAGATAAAAAAAGAACATTATTCGGCCAGGCATCATTGTTTTGCATGGTGTCTTGGTGTTGAAAAAAACAATTTCCGGGCAAATGATGATGGAGAGCCATCTTCTTCAGCAGGGAAACCAATACTTGGACAAATTCAAAAATTAGATCTTTCCGATATTTTAATTGTAGTTGTTCGCTATTTTGGAGGCACATTGCTTGGTGTAGGAGGATTAATTCAGGCTTATAAAGCAGCTGCAGCAAATGCCTTGGAGCATGCTCATATAAAGGAAACAGTGGAGACAGTTACTTTTGAAATAAAATTCGAATATCCTCATATAAAGGAAGTAATGTATCTTTTAAAAAAAACAAAACTTCCTGTTTTAAAAAAAGAATTTAACCTGTCATGTAAAATTTCTTCGGAAATCAGAAAAAGCGAAGTCGATTCATTATCAAAAATATTCGGAAATATTGATGGTGTCAAGATTAATATATAATTTTAGTACATTCAGCGGTTAAGAAAATTATTTTTTCTATTGACTTTTTTTATATCCCGTTTTTAAACAAGAACAAATGAGCAAAAGAGATTTAATTTCTATTATGGATTATACGAAAGAGGAATATCTTCGTATTATGGAACTGGCCGCCGAGTTTGAAAAAAATCCTAATCAGGATCTTCTGAAAGGAAAAGTAGTAGCCACTTTGTTTTTTGAACCTTCTACCCGTACAAGGTTAAGTTTCGAAACAGCCATCAATCGTCTGGGTGGTAAAGTTATCGGTTTCTCAGATTCTAATAATTCAAGTGTTTCAAAAGGAGAAACGCTGTATGATACCATTAAAATAGTATCTAATTATGCTGATCTTATTATAATACGTCATCCTCTTGAGGGAAGCGCACGTTATGCTGCCGAAATATCATCAGTACCGGTTATCAATGCAGGAGACGGAGCTAATCAACATCCTTCACAGACATTACTTGATATGTATTCCATAAAAAAGACACAGGGTACTCTTGATAATTTAAACATCTTCATGGTAGGAGATTTAAAATACGGAAGAACCGTTCATTCTCTGCTTATGGCAATTTCACAATTTGAAAACCCAATTTTCAATTTTATTGCACCCGAAGAACTCCAGATACCAAAAGAATACAAGATCTATCTCAAAGAAAAAGGTATTCGTTTTTTTGAACATCCCGAATTTACTGATATTATTTCAGAAGCAGATATAGTTTATATGACTCGGGTACAAAAAGAACGTTTTTCAGATCCTATAGAATACGAGAACGTTAAAAATGTATTCATTCTAAAAAACAAAATGCTTGAGAAGACTAAACCTAATATGCGTATACTACATCCACTACCCAGAATAAACGAGATCAGCAGAGATGTTGATCAGAACAAGAAGGCCTATTACTTTCAGCAGGCACATAATGGCATATTTGCCCGTGAAGCAATTATAGCTCATACATTAGGATTAGATTAGCTATTAAACTATCAAAGAATAAAATATATAAAATCAGATATATGAATGATTCAGAAAAAAATCTAAAAAAACTAAAAGTAAGTGCCCTTAAAAATGGCACAGTTATAGATCATATTCCACCCCAAAACCTATTTAAAGTAATCTCAATATTAGGTCTGGATAAAATCAGAGAAGACATGATCACTTTTGGCATGAATCTGGACAGCAAGGCAATGGGAAGTAAGGCTCTTATAAAAATTTCGAATAAATATTTCGAAGATGATGATATTAACCGAATCGCACTGATTGCTCCTAATGCAAAATTAAACATCATTAAAGACTATAAAGTTGTTGAAAAAAAGGAAGTACAAGTACCTGATGAAGTAATTGGAATTGTTAAATGTTTCAATCCAAAATGTATTACGAACCACGAGGATATTTCAACCTCTTTTAAGGTAATTAATAAAGATCCGCTGGAACTAAAATGTAAATACTGCGAAAAAATAACCAATAAGGATCAGATGTTCTTAAAATGAGTATAGACAGATACAGATAACAAACCTTTTTTCAGTTTAAACTAATACCTAAAATCCTCTATCCTCTTAAGATAGGGGCTTTTCCATAAAAAAATTTATCAAAAAAACAAAATTAGTACCTGAAGAAATAGTTATCAACTTAAAAAAAAAAATTTTTTATTCACAGACCAAAACAGTTGTTTATTAAATTTACTAGCTTTCTTTTAATCAAATAAACAATTTTTATTAAACCAATATCTTTAACCTATTTTAATATTTTATGAAAAACGAGAAAAACACAGTTAAGTCAGCTATACTAATTTTTATAGCACTGGCTGTAGGAATTATTGCCTGGTGCGTACCCACTTCATTTTATGGTATCCCGGGATTAACAATTGTTGAACAACGAGTAATATCTATTTTCCTGTTTTCGGCTTTAATGTGGATATTTGATGCAGTTCCATCATGGGCTACATCATTATTAATTATCACTTTAATGCTGTTAACTATTTCGGACAGTAGTTTCGGCTTTATGCTACAAAATGACGGAGCCAGAGAAATGGGAACATTACTGAGCTACAAATCCATTATGGCAACATTTGCCGATCCTATAATATTACTGTTTTTAGGAGGTTTTGTATTAGCGATAGGAGCTTCAAAAACAGGACTTGATATGTATCTTGCAGAAAGTATTCTTAAACTTTTTGGGAACAAATCAAATAATGTCCTTATGGGATTCATTTTAGTTACAGCTGTTTTCTCAATGTTTATTTCAAACACTGCCACAGCTGCAATGATGCTTTCCTTTATGGCACCTGTTTTAAAATCCTTACCTAATGACGGGAAAGGACGTATAGGACTTGTACTTGCAATTCCTGTTGGTGCAAATATTGGTGGTATAGGTACTCCTATAGGTACTCCTCCAAATGCTATCGCATTAAAATATTTAAACGATCCCGCCGGTCTGAATTTAAATATAGGTTTTGGTGAATGGGCTTCAATTATGATTCCGTTTGTAATTGTTTTATTAGCTATTGCATGGTTTATTCTAACAAAAATCTTCCCCTTCAAACAAAAAACAATTAATCTTGATCTTAAGAGTAATGTTAAAATGAACAAGGACACATATATTGTTGCCATTACCTTTATAGTTACTGTTTTCTTATGGATGTTTGATAAAGTAACCGGAGTAAAAGCCAATGTTGTTGCACTGATTCCTGTTACAGTATTTGCTCTGACAGGAGTTTTGGGAGAAAAAGATTTGCCGAAAATTAACTGGAGTGTTCTTTGGATGGTAGCCGGTGGTTTTGCACTTGGTTTAGCCTTTAACGGCACAGGACTGGCAAAAGATATTATTTCAGCCATTCCTTTTGCACAATGGTCTCCGCTTATTGTAATGGTTGTTGCCGGACTTATTTGCTGGTTATTGTCTAACTTTATTTCAAATACAGCCACTGCTGCTCTTATGGTTCCTATTTTAACTGCTGTCGGAATGGGTATGGGAGATGCATTAATACCTATCGGTGGTATTAAAACATTACTTTTTGCAGTAGCCCTGTCAGCTTCCCTGGCAATGTTGCTTCCTATAAGTACTCCTCCAAATGCTATTGCACATTCTACAGGACTAATAGAACAGAAAAATATGATGAAGATGGGTCTTATAGTTGGTGCCATTGGTCTTACACTGGCTTATTTAATGCTTATCGTTTTTGGTCGCTGCGGAATTTTATAATACATTTACATATAAAACATTATTGTTTACAACAGGTATCAGATAATGATACCTGTTGTATTATATAAAAGACTCTTTGCAGGCAAAGTATAGACAGCCTGTTCTAAATACAAATAAATATAATTTATAAATGAAAAAGTTTTTATTAGTAGCATTAATATTAGCAGGAGGATTTTCTTCTTTTGCTCAGGATAATGCAAAAATTGTTCTTAAACCCTATGGATTTATTCGTAATTATACATGTTTTGATACCAGAGAGAACTATGCTTCAGGAGGAGATCAGTTCAATCAGATTCCAATAGATCAAAATATAGACGCCTCAGGAAATGATCTTAATGAGATTTCGAGTTTAAAAATGCTTGCATCAACTACTCGTCTTGGATTAAATATAAATGGTCCTGAAATTTTCGGAGCAAAAAGTTCTGCTTTAATAGAAGCCGACTTTAATGTATACAGTGGTACAACAATGATGATGCGTTTTCGTCGAGCCTTTATTAAATTAGACTGGGAAAAATCGAATTTGGAATGCGGACAGGACTGGCATCCTATTTCAGGAGATTTAATGCCTGAAGTAATAAGTCTTGCTATTGGTTCACCATTTAATCCACTTAGCCGAACTCCACAAATTCGTTATAATCATCAATTGGGAAACAATATAACAATAACAGGAGATTTACTTTATCAGTATCAGTATAGTTCTGTAGGTCCTATAGGAAGTTCTGTTGATTATTCTGAAAACAGTATGATACCGGAAATGTATGCTGCAGTAAAATATGACAACAATAAAGGTTTTATGATATCAGCAGCAGCAGATTTTCTTTCAATAAAGCCATTATCAGTAGTCGAAGGTTATGGAAAAGTTTCAGATCATGTAAACAGTCTTTCTCCCCTTTTATTTATGTCATACAAAAAAGGTTTGTTATCCTTACGTGCAAAAACAATGCTTGCATCAAATACAGCTCATTTACTTATGTACAGCGGTTATGGAA
>JAENXA010000082.1 GCA_016649735.1 Prolixibacteraceae bacterium
AAATGGCTGTTAGTGTTGATGTAGCGCATCAAAAAGCAACGGAAACATAGCCGAGTTATGGTGAGTAGGTTTTTGATAGCATTCTCAACAATGATGGGCAGTTAGGCTTTGTAGTAGAAATACTCTTGCGGATTTAAGGTAATAGATAATCCCTTGCGGATTTTAGGTAATAATTATTGTGAAGAAAATTTTTTAAAGTCTATCTGCGCTTTCATGTAAGATTCAGGGATACCGATATCCAGAAAATATGAATCAAAAATTAATCCTGAAATACATTTCTGTTTTACTACTTTTTCCAGATATTCTTTCTCGAAAGAATACCTTTCTGTAAAAGATCGTTTTTCAAATTTTTCTTTATTAAGAAGTGAGACTCCTCCGTTTATTAATATATTATTTGCTTTAATTTTTTCAGAAAAAGAAGTAATTACTGAATTGTTTTCCATACTAACAATACCATATCGGTCGGCATTTGTCATTTGTTTAAGAGCAATAGTAATTTCTGCACCGGTCTGATTTTGTTTTTCTTTAAGTTTAGAAAATGAAACAGGAAAGTAAGTGTCTCCGTTTAGAATGAATATGTTTTTGTCATTACACTTTTTTAAAGCCTTAGATATTGCACCACCTGTTCCAAGTGGAGTGTTTTCTATAGAATAAATTAAAGACATATCAAGGAACGTGCTCCCAAAATAGTCACTAATAATTTCATGCTTATAACCTACCGATAAAATTACTCTATCGGTATTCTGCTTTTTTAAATATCTCAGTAAATAGAATAGAAATGGTTTCCCGTTTACCTGAGCCATTGGTTTAGGTATGTCGTTTATGCATGATCTTAATCTGGTTCCAAGTCCTCCGGCTAATACAATAGCTTCCATTTTATAATATTTTTTTTATTGTGTTTGGACGTTTTCCCCGTGTATAGCTTTTTAAATTATTATAAAGACAAACCTATTTTTTATGCTATTTATGGAATATCAAACTCATAATTAATAAATTAAATTACTAATCTATCATATAGTCCAGGATTGCAATCCTCTTTTTGTAAACTGAAAAGGCTGAACGTTGCCTCCTAATTTCTGAAGACTGCGAATTACATTATAACGGGTATTACCCGGGCAGTAAAAGAAAATGTATCCGCCGCCTCCGGCACCTGAGATTTTTCCTCCTGTTGCTCCGGCAGATATTGCTTCGTCATATATATTATCTATAACCGGATTTGTAATTCCCGGTGCCATCTGTTTTTTAAATTCCCATCCTTTATTAAGAACAAGGCCTAATGTGTCGAGCTGGTCACGGAGTAATGATTCTTTCATCAGAACTGCCATTTCTTTTACGTTATGCATGGCCTGTACCGATTTATGAAGATTATTCTTAATACTTTTTTGTTGATTTTCTATGATTTTTGAAGACAGACGGCTGGTCCCTGTATAATAAAGAACCAGATTAAAAGCCAGTTCCTTTAGAATTTCTTCCTTTATTCTTAATGGATTTACTATTACTTTATCTTCTGAATAGAATTCCATGAAATTTATTCCTCCGAATGTGGCAGCATACTGATCCTGCTTACCTCCTGCGTAACCCAGATCAATCCTTTCAATCTGATAAGAGAGACTGGCAATATCATATTCCCCAAGAGGCAGAGATAACCATTCTTTGAAAGCTCCTACAATTGCAGTAACCAATGTTGATGATGATCCAAGTCCCGATCCCGGGGGGGCATCTACAAAAGTTGTAAGTTCAAAAGATAAAGGTTTGTGTGTATAGTCTTTAACGATTCTGTTGTATATTCCTTTAAACAAATCCAGTTTGCCGTTAAAATCTATTTTTTCTGTTGAGTCAAATATTTCCTTCTCTTTTTTATCTTCTGAATTAAATATGATTTTGCCATTATCTGTAGGCTTTATTGATGCATATGCAAATAAATTTATAGAGGCATTAAGAATGCATCCTCCATACATATCTGAATACGGAGAAACATCTGTACCTCCGCCTCCAAGACCTATTCTTAGTGGTGCCATACTCCTGATAATCATATTACCTCTTTTTTAAGTGAAACATTTTTGATCGCTTTAACCATATTTCCCCATGAAAATTTCTTTTTTTCAATAACAACGTTAGTTTCAAATTCTTTTTGACGGTTGTTTTTGTAAAAGTCAATAATAGCTTCTGATATGTATTTCTCATCCGGTGGAACAACATATCCCACCTTTTGATCCGGGATTATTTCTGACAGTCCGCCTACATCAGTTACCAGCATTGGTTTGTTAAAATGATATCCTATTTGTGTTACGCCGCTTTGTGTAGCAGTTTTATATGGTTGAACAATCATATCTGCAGAACAGAAATAACGGCTTACCTCATCATCAGCAATAAATTTGTTCATAATTATAATCTTATCCTTAAGTTCCAGCTTTTCTATAAGATCTAAATATGGTTTTTCTTTTGTGTAGAATTCGCCGGCTACTATAAGTTTTAGTTTCATCTTTTTTAGGGCAGGGTGGGCGAGTGCTTTTAATAAAAGATCCAGTCCTTTATATTCACGTACAAATCCGAAAAAAAGTAAATAGTGAAATGAAGGATCCAGTTTTAACAGTGAAAGGGCATTTTCGCGGCTTAAAGATTCTCCGAAATTATCGAAAAGCGGATGAGGACAAATGGCACGCGGAAGTTTATCGTTAAAATGCAGAACATCATTATATACTTTTTTAGACATGGCAATTATTCCGTCTATGGACTTTATAAAATAACCTGTTAGAAGGTTATCTCCGGGTCTGCTTTCGTGTGGAATGATGTTGTCGGCTATGCAGATTATTTTTGTGTGATGGTTCTTTTTAATTATTCTGGCTATAGTTCCAAAACATGGAGCCATAAAGGGTATCCAATATTTTATTATTACAATATCAGGCTTTTCTTTTTTTATTCTTTCCCCTGTTTTAATCCAGTTAAATGGATTAATTGAACTGACTGTCCTTTTTATTAGAAATTCTGCCGGTGCTTTTCTTTCTCCGTATTGTGTCTTTCCTGGAAATAACATTCCTGGATACTGCATCGAAAATGTTTCTATTTCCACCGTATCTCCTTCACGGACGAATTCCAGTGCAAGACGTTCATTGTATTCGGCAAGTCCGCCTCTGTATGGGTATGCTGTCCCTATGATCTTTATATGTTTGCCCATTATATGTCTCTATTTTTTTTGTGTTTCGACCTGAATAAAGTTAATAATTTCTTTTTCCATTGATGGCTGAAACCAGTGGATTTCGTCATCTCTTCTGAACCAAGTAAGTTGTTTTTTTGCATAATGCCGTGTGTTTGTCTTTATTTTTTTTATAACATCATGCAGTTCTGATTTTTTATCAAAATAATCAAATAATTCTTTATATCCTACGGTATTTAGTGCGTTTAACTGATGATAGGGATATACGCTTTTGGCCTCTTCTATTAGTCCGTTTTTGATCATTTTATCTACTCTGTAATTTATCCTGTCGTATAAAATCTGCCGGTCTGTGTTTAATCCTATTTTAATAATCTTAAAAGACCTTTGTTTTTTTTGTCCTGTTCTATATGATGAGTATGGTTTGCCTGTTGTAAGTGTAATGTCCAGGGCATGGATAATGCGGTTTGTATTTTTTAGGTCTACTTTATTATAATAAACAGGATCGAGTTTTTTGAGTTTAAAGCGTAAATGTTCGATGCCCTGTTCGTTGTATCCTTTTAGAATTTGTTCATGAATTTGTTGATTGACATCCGGTATTATATCAATACCTTTACATACAGCGTCTATGTAAAGCATTGATCCGCCGCATAGTATAACAATATCTTTTGATTTGAAAAGATGATTAATTATTTCAAGGGCATCTGTTTCATATTTACTTGCGTTATAATCATCATGTATTGACAGATTCTGAATTAGATGGTGTTTTACTCTTTTTAGATCTGAAGGTGAAGGTACGGCCGTACCAATTGATAATTCCCTGAATATCTGACGAGAATCGGCTGAGACAATTTCTGTGTCGAAGTGTCTGGCAATGTTTATGCTAAGATCACTTTTCCCTATTCCTGTAGGACCTAAAATTATAATTAAAGTTTTTTCCATCTTTTATGTCTCTTCGTATAACAAAGATATAATTTTAAAAGATGTAGAGAAAAAAAGAATTAAGAATTAAAGGCAACAAAAAAAGGATTACCGAAGTAATCCCTTTTTGTAATATATGTAAAAGATAAATTATTTTACAGAATCCATGTATGTGATTAATTCACAAACCTTTGTTGAATAACCAATTTCATTATCATACCATGAAATAACTTTTACGAAGTTAGGTGATAATTGAATTCCGGCTTTTGCATCAAAGATTGATGTACGTGGATCTCCTAAAAAGTCAGAAGAAACAACTGCTTCTTCAGTATATCCTAAAATACCTTTTAATTCGTTTTCAGAAGCTTTCTTCATTGCTGCGCAGATAGCTTCATAAGTTGTTCCTTTGGCTAATCTTGCAGTAAGGTCAACAACAGAAACGTCAGCAGTAGGAACACGCATTGACATACCTGTTAATTTACCATTCAGTGAAGGAATAACTTTACCAACAGCTTTAGCAGCACCTGTTGATGAAGGGATAATATTTTGGCTTGTACCACGGCCACCTCGCCAGTCTTTCATGGAAGGACCGTCAACTGTTTTCTGTGTAGCAGTCATAGAATGAATAGTAGTCATCAGGCCTTCTTCAATACCGAAGTTATCATTCAAAACCTTAACAATAGGAGCTAAACAGTTTGTTGTACATGAAGCATTAGAAACAAACTGCATGTCGTTAGTGTAAGATTTGTTGTTAACACCCATAACGAACATAGGTGTATCATCTTTAGAAGGAGCAGACATAACAACTTTCTTGGCACCAGCTTCGATATGTCCTTTTGCCAATTCTTTTGTCAGGAAAAAACCAGTTGATTCAACAACATATTCAGCATCTACGGCACCCCAGTTGATATCAGCAGGATTTCTTTCAGCTGTTACACGGATAGCTTCACCATTAACGATTAATTTACCGTCTTTTACGCTAACTTCACCGTCAAAATGACCATGAGTAGAATCGTATTTTAACATGTAAGCCATGTAATCAACACCGATTAAATCATTGATACTAACGATCTGAAAATTTCCTTTGGCAAGAGCCTGACGGAATACGAAACGTCCGATACGGCCGAATCCGTTAATTCCGATTTTAATTTTTGACATATTAGATAATTTAAAATTAATAATTCTATAGAATTATGTTCCTAATTCCAATTTGTTTTTGCAGCACAAAAGTAACTAACTATATTCAAAAACTTCAACTTTTCCACTTACTTTTATGTTTTTACGTTAACAGTTTAAAATTATTTAATATGAGAATTTTTTATGTTCAAAATCGAGAAGAAAATAATTAAGAATATCTTAAGTCCTTTTCTAATAGATATAGTTTCAATATATTAACTAAAAACTGCAAAAAAATCTAAATATTAGAACTTTGTTGTGAAATTCAAGCATTATATGAATGCTTAATACCATACTTTATATGTGTAATTCAGGTATTAAATATTTTATTAATTTGCCAGATAATAGAAAAATATCATCATAAGAAATCAGAATTTCTTTATTTTTGATAAAACTACAAAATTGATTAATCCTATTAAAATACAAATAATGACTTCACTCTTTTCACATCGATCAATAAGACAATATAAAAGTGATCCTGTTCCTGAAAATATATTAAAGGAAATTATTTCTGCCGGAACAAGAGCTTCAAATACAGGAAATATGCAACTCTATAGTGTGGTTATAACATGCGATAAGGAGAATAAAGCTAAGCTTGCAGAATATAATTTTAATCAGCCTTCAATTGTTCAATCACCTATTGCTTTAACTATTTGTGCTGATATACATCGTTTTTCCCGTTGGTGTGAATGCAGAAATGCTAATGGAGGTTATAACACTTTATTATGGCTTATTAGTTCCGTTTTAGATGCAAGTCTTTTTTCTCAAAATATATGTCTTGCTGCCGAAGAAAAAGGATTGGGAATTTGTTATCTGGGTTCTACCATGTATAGCATGCAGGAGGTTATTGATCTTTTGAAATTGCCAAAGGGAGTTATTCCTATAACTACTATTACAATGGGATATCCTGCGGAATCTCCTGAATTGACAGAAAGATTACCGGTTGAAGCAGTTATTCATGAAGAAACATATAAGGAATATACTTCTGAATGTATAGATGAATTATACAGTGAAATAGAATCCATGACCTCATCAAAAGAATTTGTTGAAGAAAATCATGTCAAAAATCTGGCTCAGGTATATACTGATGTTCGTTATACTAAAAAAGATAGCATTGAATATTCAAAAAAGATGCTGGAAATTTTACGTAAACAGGGATTTGATTTATAGAAATAAAGAAGACGTAAATTATTGCGTCTTCTTTTCTCCTATATAGATACTTGCGATTCCGCCGGTAAGTCTTTTTTGTTTTATATTGGTAAATCCTGCTTCGGAATATATTTGTATAAAATTTTGTGCATCCGGAAAATTCATAACTGACTTTGGCAGATAAATATATGCCTGTTTATCTTTTGTGAAGAAACTTCCTATAATGGGAAGAACATGTAAAAAATAAAAATTATATATTTGTCTGAAAGGAAAATATTTTGGCTTTGAAAATTCCAGAATAATAAAGACCCCATCAGGTTTTAATACCCTGAATGTTTCTTCAAGACCTTTCTTAAGGTGTGCAAAATTTCTTACACTAAAAGCAGCAATAGCCGAATCAAATGAATTTTCATTAAATGGCATATTCTCTGAATCCCCTTTTTGAAACCGTATGGTTTTTTCGAGATTCATATGCTTTACCTTTTTTATTCCGGATTGAATCATCTTTTCAGAAAGGTCAAATCC
>JAENXA010000309.1 GCA_016649735.1 Prolixibacteraceae bacterium
ATTATTTTTATCTTCTGAATGCAGATGGTGAAATTCCTGTTTTGTTTTTAAACAGACGGCTGAAATAATATATTGATTGAAATCCCAATTCAAAACTGATTTCTTTTACACTTTTATTGGTGGAAAGTAATAACTCCTTTGATCTCATAATTTTTAACTCCAGATTATACTGATGGGGGGCAACACCGGTGTATTTCTTAAACATTTTGCGAAAGTAGGAGTATCCTATCAGATGATCGTGAGTCATTTTCTTTAAATCAAGTGTCTGATCAATTTCTTCCCGCATTCTAAAACGTACTTCTTCTATAAATTTGGAAATATCTTTCCCTTTAAATTCTTTCTGTTTCTCTGCTGAAATAATATAACCAATAAGTTTTATAACCAATCCTGAGACAATTTGCTGATAGCCTGGTTTTTCCTCACTTACAAGATCAAAAATTTTCATATATGTATCTATCAGTTCTTCTTTGTATCCGCAATAAATAACCGGTGAGGATGGATTAAACCATTCTCCGTCAAGAATATGATCGGCAAATTCTCCGTTAAATCCTATATAATTTTCATGCCATCCTGTTTTTTTTAACGGACGATAACGGTGTTTCATTCCGGGACGAAGAATAAACAGATTACCTGGTTTTAAAGTGTATTTTCCTGAATTTGTCTCAAGTATTCCGGAACCTTCGGAAATATAATTTATCTGATATTCTTGTAAAACACGACCTTTTTCCCATGTGAAATAATAACCGGCAGGATGATTCTTTTGTGGATATTCTGTATTGGGTAGTGAAACAACTGTTCCTGCAACATTCAAATATAAGCCCCAGCTTTTATCTTCTTTTCCCGGTGTGAGATATTTTACAAAGTTTTCCATAATAGTGCCAAAATATACAAATCATTTATCAATTTGTGTATTTATAGTATCTGATTTATAGTTTATTTTTGAATAAAAATGAATTTAATATTTACAGACAAAAATAATAAATAATCAAACTAAACTTTAAAAAATGAATGTATTTG
>JAENXA010000295.1 GCA_016649735.1 Prolixibacteraceae bacterium
AATTGTTGTAGAGTTAGCTTTTACACTTTTACCATTGCAGGATATTTTCATATAAGAATTTCCGCGTCCGCTAATAAAATAAGTTCCTGTTTTAGGTGCTGTAACAGATCCGGTCCAGCGAATACTAAAATCACCTGTTTTCAACCTTGGATCAGGGGTTATGCCAAAATCCATAGAAAAATTAACCCGGTCATCTGTTCTTGTATATAACGGAGCTCCTTTTAGTTCATTATTATTAAAATATTCTCCTTTTAGTCCCTGTTTACCGTCAGCTGTCTGAAGATAAACTGAAGGTATAACTCTAAATTCAGGGATTCCTTCTGCAAGATCGCATCCCTGCGCATAAAGAACATTCATCTTTGGTTCAACTTTATTTTTTATCCCCTCTAAAACAGTTACCGGATGCGAAGGAACTCCGTTATAATTTCCCCATAAAGACTGAATATCGTCACTATTGGGACCTATAACTGCTATAGTACCTTCTTTTTTTGAAAGTGGCAGAAAATGATCCTTGTTTTTCAAAAGAACGATACTTTCACACGCAACATCTCTGGACAACTGATCATTTGAAAGATTATCATTTACAGAATAAGGGATCTGTGCATAAGCCACGCGTTCAGGAGGATCAAACATTCCGAGTTCAAATCTCGCTGTAAATAATCGCTTTACCGAAACATCCAGTTCTTTTTCTGTGATTTGTCCTTTTTCAAATGCATCCTGAAGCGAAGAATATGTCCTTCCGCAATTAAGATCACAGCCTCTTTTCAGTGCCAGAGCTGAAGCTGAAGCTGCATCGGGAACTATTTTATGAGTTCTCCATATATCTGAAATAGCATCGCAATCTGAAACAACATATCCTTTAAATCCCCATTCGTTACGAAGAATTCCATCAAGTTTTTCACTGGCACAACAAGATTCTCCGCGAAAACTATTATATGCCCCCATTACAGAAGCTACCTTGGCATCTACTACAAGGGTTCTGAATGCAGGCAGATATGTTTCTCTTAAATCTCTTTCACTAATTTCAGCATTAAAAACATGTCTTAATGATTCAGGACCTGAATGTACTGCAAAATGTTTTGCAGTTGCCACAACTTTAATGTATTTATCATCATTACCCTGAAGTCCGGAAACAAACTCTTTACCAATCTGTCCCGTAAGATAAGGATCCTCCCCGTATGTTTCTTGGCCTCTTCCCCATCTGGGATCCCGGAAAATATTGATATTAGGAGACCAGAATGTTAATCCTTGATAACGTTCACGCTCTCCCATCTGCATAAACTTATTATGTTTAGCTCTGGCCTCATCTGAAATTGTAGATGCTACTTCAT
>JAENXA010000115.1 GCA_016649735.1 Prolixibacteraceae bacterium
GACAGCCAGCGCATGATGGTTTTGTTGGTTTCGTAAAGGTCGCTTGCGGGTAATGTTTTTAGCTGAAGAAGAATAGACTGAGTTTCGATTTTTGTAAGCTGCTGACTTTTGTACTTAGTCAACAGGAAAGTGATAAAATCTTCTTCAATGATGACTTCATCTTCCGGTCGGGAAATGATATTTCCGAGATGATGGGAATAGCCTTCTTTTTCCAGTAACTCTATATAAACCTGTTCTAATTTTTCTTCAGTAAACTTCATCATCAATTATTTAATTGAATATTCCAGTTAACTTTTTGTAATCGCTCTTTTATTGTTTTTAGCACGCACAGAACAGCATCTTCCTTCGGCAATTCGCCGTACACCAACCCTTTAAAAGTGCCGGAATACACTCCTTTTATTTGATTCCATGTATTATCCAAATCGAGAAAAAACAAAGATTTTATGGGGTGATTCACTAACCATGCATTGTTATTGCGAAAACTGGCCACATCGTCTTGTGCTACTTTTAAAAGCATGTCATCAAAATTATCGGAATTGAAAAATGCAAATAAATCTTTCTGCTGTAATAATTGATACAGGTCGTAGGTATGGCGTACTTTATTGCGCAAGTCATCCACGGGATTCTCCGTATATGAGAACCGAACCAATGACATTATTTTCTCACAAATAGTACGCCGGGGATCCAATACCTGTACATCGAAAGGCAATAAGCCGTATGTTTTTGCCATTTCCTGCTGACCGGTCTTCAGCATCATTTCATAGATAAACGAATTGATAAGATGAATGGTATAAGGTTCAAAATATCCCAACCAGGAAGCTTCCACAATGACCACATCGCGAACCTGTCCATAATTCCCTTTAAAAATCTTAGGATAACTATGACCTGTTTTCCGGTTCATTCCCCTTTTCTGGGTAATGCCTTCCACAGTAACCTCGGGCATAATACCGGACACTACATTCGTTATGGCTTTTATTTTTGTTTTTAACTGGTTGTCTGTTTCTTCAGATGTACGAACGGCCACCAAATCAATATCTTCTGAAAAACGTTCAATGAATCCATAACATTTCGACAAGGCAGTTCCCCCCTTAAAAACAGCCTGTTTACCAATTTCGTCATGAAAAATAGTATACAACGCATAGGTTACCCAATAATCTTTTTCAATGTAAATTTCCTGCAACCGTAATTGTTGGGCTGTTGCTCTGATGGCTTGGTCGAAAAGTGTTGTATTTGTGTGTAAGTTCATTGAATATTCCAATTAAGAGCGGTTGGTAAAACACGTTGTGGGATTGATAATTTGTACACCGTAATGGGGTTTAAGCTGTTTTGCAGCTCAGTTAAACCCACATTAACCTGCATATCTTCAAACAAAGCACCCAACACAGCACGGGTGGCAGGATTATACTTCATACTTAACCGTACTAAAGTCTGTTGATTGCTCGTGTTTAATTTAGTTATCAAAGCTTTTAAGCGTTTACATATAATATCTACACTTGCATCCGAAATTTTTTTTATGAAGCGTATTACATCTAATAGTTGCAATAAAGGAATGTTGTCTTTTGTGATGATGTTTTGTTGCTTTATAAATCTGATACGGTATATGCCACGCTTGAGCCCCGGGCGCACCTGGTTGCGGCCTATTTGAATGATGTTGCTAACCTGAGTGGTAAACCCCATCTGATTATAGATGCCCAGTCCCGTAATGTAACCCAATAGTTTGCCATCCTTTTCGAGCAGGTCTTTAACTATCTGCTTTTGGTTGGGTTGTAATGAACCAAAAGGTGTTTCCTCGGGTTTATAAAATTTGCCTTTACTTAATTTCACTATTTTACCAGTAGCAGCTAAACGATTCAAGCCTTTTATTACTGCTTCTTTCTTATTCACATCAGTAATAAAATTACTATAGGTAAAAACATATCCTCTAGGAAGTCTTTCTATCTTATTTATTATGTAATCAGTAACTTTCATATTACTACTATTAATAGTACTACTTAAATAATGTCCAGTTTATTAACTAAAATACTGGACAAATATAAGTGTTAATCTTGTATTTCCATGTCTATTACCATCATTATAATTTAATTTGACTTTACTGCTGGTACGGTGTAACTTTGCATGCAAAGTTACACCGTACTTCACTATTATTGTAAACTGTTCATTTCATACATTTCCAGTTCCCATTCCGCAATCGACTGGCTGTTTTCTTTTGCATCCTTCTCTATATGATGCATGACTCGTAAATACTCATTCATATCGTCCATGGCAGTCCAATTTACGATGTTTTGGGCTTTTAATCCCTTTTCCTGGATGATTCTATCCAACGGACAATGGGGTGGTGGTATGGAAATTTCACCCAGACACCAGAAATACTTCAAGGCCAGGTTTAGTATTTTCTGGCTTACCCCGACATTTAGTTTGCCATGGTTCAGTATTCCATAATATTTTTCAGATTTGACACATGAGTATCTTCAGAAACAGGGTTTTGATATATGAGTATTTCGCTGTTCATTTTGCCTTTTCTAATTTTTCTTCGGTGGATTTCATACCGTATAAAATTTATCATCTATCCATTTTGCCGGATTGTTGACGATGTATTCCGAAATGGTTTGATATGATTTTTCGTTGCGGATGATGTGTTCGTAATAATTGCGTTGCCATAATTTCCCATCAAACGGTTGCCATCCCAATGTTTTAACACCGCCAATATATTCAACCGTTGTCATTGATTTATATGCATCCATCATATCGCCAACGGTTTTCCCCGTAAAGGCAATCCTTTGTTAATACGTGATAATTCTTTTTCAGGGTCAAGAGCCGGAACTTTAATTAAACCTTTTTCCTGCACCGATTCATCACAAGGACGATAATAAAATGAAGACGGATCTACCACATATTCTTTATTTGAATGATTTATAACGTGAAAATCAAACACATACTGACTATCCTGTATTCCTATACAGGCAATTTCATACTTTACACCATAAACAGAATCTGCAATATAAGCTTTACCATTTTCCCATCTCACTTCGGAATCATCTGGCTGCAATTTTATAACAGGCTTTGTAGTATAGCAGGATGAAAGGGTAAATACACAAAAAATAATAATAAGTAATCTATTTCTATTTTGTTTAATCATATACATTACTCCGTATTATACAATCAAAACTTATACAATCAAAACTCTTGCCAAACAATTTATTTTTCAAAAAAATTTCGTTTGAATAATAATGCAATCTAATGATTTTTATCAGAAATTAAATCTCTTAAAACTACAGAAGCGCAAAAACATCCAAATATTGCAGGCATATAGGAAATGGTACCAACTGTAGACTTTTTATTTATTCCTTCTTCATACTTTACACAGTTCTCCGGTATTATTTCCGGTGAGAAAACAGTTTTAACCCCCCTGCGAATACCCAGTGCATGAAGCTTTTTACGTAAAGCACGTGCCAATTTACAATCGTATGTTTTTGATATATCACTAATAGTAACCTTACATGGATCCAGTTTACCACCGGCACCCATTGAGCTGACTAACGGATATTCATATTCCAGACATTTTAAAATTAAATATGTTTTGGGACTTAACGTATCTATTGCATCCACAACATAGTCGTATTTTTGTTCTGAGAGAATATTATCATCAATTTTGTCCTTAAGATACTCAGTCCTAATATGTAACGTTATTTCAGGATTTATATCCAAAAATCGCTGTTTTAGAACTTCTGTCTTAAATTTACCTTTATTGCTTATTAGTCCTGTTAGTTGTCTGTTTCGGTTGGTTGTTTCCACAACATCATTATCTACCAGTGTCAATGATCCTACACCTGCACGACATAACTGTTCTGCTGTATATGCTCCTACTCCGCCAAGTCCGGCAATCAATACATGAGAATTTCTCAATTTTTCAAGACCTTCCTCTCCTATCAGTAGAGATGTTTTTTGCTGCCAGTCTTCTTTATTATTTTCTGCCATAAAATAATTGCAATATTAATTTATTTACAAAAATTATTTTCTCAAATTTTCGCAAACATACAATTAAAATTATTCAGAACAATTTTCTGTAGTTCTTCTATACTTTTATTTAACAAATCTGATGCAAATTTATATATACTCTTTATTGGCACAGAACTTTCATCTGTTTCAAAAAACATCCTTTCAAAAGGTACTTTCAAAAATGAACTATTAAGTTTCTTCTGATTTTTTAATAAAGACTCCCCAAAAGAAAAATAAAAATTTCTACGCAATAATAGTCCGGTAGTTTCTGCATTACCATTATATCCATGGATAATCCACGGCACAGAAGGATTTCTGTTTTTACTTATTTCCAGTAAATCTGAGTATGTATGTACTGCATGAATAATTACAGGCAATTGTTTTTCTTCAGCTATTTCAAGTTGGGAAATAAAAAACTTTTTCTGAAGATTCAGAGAGGTTTTAACAACTCGATCCAGCCCACATTCACCAATAGCTGCTACCTGAGGATGATCAGCCAATTCTTCAAGTCTATTTTTCCACAATACATCATAAAATTTATCTACTGACCATGGATGAATACCTACGGAATAATATTGACCTTTTTTTGGCAAAAAAGGAATTTGCAACGGATGATCTGTTAATCCTATCTGTCCGTTTTCCAAAGAATTATGAGTATGGATATTTACAAAATTCATATAATAAAAACTACGAAATAATAAAAAATCAAGATAAAGAAAAAAGACAAAAAATATGTATATTAAAACCAGCAATTCTTAACAAAAAAAACAAAAACGTATTAAATGAATAAAAAAGATAACCAATTACTTTTATCAGCCGCATTATTGCTAAGTACAATTGGCAGCATAACCGGTACTATAATGTATTTCTCTGCATCAGTCTTTTTCAATAAAGCTCAGTCTCTAATTATTAATTTCACAGAAATAAGAAGTATGGATAATATTACCCCATTATTTTTTGACATTTTCGGAGCTTTATATACTTTATCGCTTGCGGGTGTTATCCTAATGAAGAAACGATGGAAAAAGGGATTATATTTATATACTGCAGCGCAGATTGTTATTTTGTTTGTACCTGTTTTATGGATTGGATCCGGTGCTTTTTCTTGTTTCAATCTTATTTTTACACTTCTTTTTATCGGAATTTATTTTTCAAATTTAAAATATCTCAAATAAAATTTAAAATTCCTGACACTTCGACACTAAATGCTCATATATGAAGGTTGAAATTTTGCAGTATAAGTGTTATTTTAATACTATCGTTAATCGTGCGAAATACTCCTCATTTCCTTACGGTAAAATGAAAAAACTCTGGCTCTGGAGATAAATCCTACATATTTACCATCATCAATAACTGCCAAATTGTAATGGTTACTTGATTCAAACTTTGC
>JAENXA010000026.1 GCA_016649735.1 Prolixibacteraceae bacterium
ATAATGTTTTAAATTTTAGCATAATTTTTATTTTTAACTATCATGTATTTAACTACAAAGATATGAAAAATATCTATAATAATAAATGTATATCCTTAAATCCGCAAGTAAAAAATTTGTTTTGAAAATTAGTGATTTTTAAGTTTACTTTGGGAAAAACATTCATTTTTTTTATGATTTTTCAGCGTTATGAACAATATCCCTCATTTTTTCTGATCCATCTTTTGTCTGGGCATTAAAAATATATTATCAAAAAATTTATACATAATCTGTTTTTATATAATACTGATTATTAAGCATATAGCTTTAACGTATAGATACACGTTCTCCTATATCAGTAAATAATAATCCGTTTTTGTTACAACAATAAATGATATTTCTTCATCGTAAAGAGTTTTAATTATAAAGCGACATTTATAACTATTTTCTTTACTAAAATGTCTGACTGTACATAGAGGATAAGTTTATTTCTTCTAATCTGAGTTGCTGAATAAATAGTTTTTTACTATTTTAAGAAAAGTATAACGGAAGTTTTTTGTTTTTATTTAATCTAAATAACAGTATGTATGAATAATTATTGTTTCTGAGAAGAAGAAAAGTTATTTTCTGTATACTTTTGTAGTTTTTTGAAGAATATAGATAAGCTTTTAAGTAAAATATAAAATGCACGAAAGATTGAAAAATAAGTTTCCCGGGAATTTGAATTTTTATATGCATTTTATACCTTAAATAATGAGAGGGAAACTGTAATTGTATGATTTTTAGTTTAAATTCATGGAAAAAATAAAGGAAAAATACATAATAAAGGAAATATTTTATAATTTGAAAATTAAATTTTTAAACTGATTATTTTTTACTATAACAGTATTAAAAATAAGATAAACATTAATAAAAAGTAATTAATAAAATAAACATGGCAAAACAAAAGAAGTTTATTACATGTGACGGTAACTATGCAGCAGCACACATAAGTTACATGTTTAGTGAGGTAGCTTGTATCTATCCTATTACTCCGTCATCTACAATGGCAGAATATGTAGATGAATGGGCGGCCAAGGGACGTAAAAATATTTTTGGTGAAACAGTGTTAGTAGAAGAAATGCAGAGTGAAGGTGGTGCTGCAGGTGCAGTTCACGGATCTCTTCAGGCAGGTGCTTTAACATCAACATATACCGCTTCTCAGGGTTTGTTACTGATGATTCCGAATATGTATAAAATTGCAGGTGAATTGTTACCCTGTGTATTTCATGTAGCTGCCCGTACACTGGCAGCTCATGCATTAAGTATTTTTGGAGATCACCAGGATGTAATGGCCTGTCGTCAGACAGGTTTCGCTATGCTGGCAGAAGGTTCTGTACAGGAAGTTATGGATTTATCAGCAATATCTCATTTAGCATCTATTAAATCACGTATCCCATTTATCAATTTCTTCGATGGTTTCAGAACTTCTCATGAAATTCAGAAAATTGAAATGCTTGAGAAAGATGATTTTTCTAATTTAATAGATCAAAATGCATTAAGCGAATTTCGTGCAAGAGCATTGAATCCCGATAAACCTGTTATGAGAGGTATGGCACAGAATCCAGACCATTTCTTCCAGGCTAAGGAATCAATAAATTCTTTTTATGATAAAGTTCCTGAAATTGTAGAGGAGTATATGAATGAACTCTCAAAAATTACAGGCCGTAAACATAGTCTTTTCGATTATTACGGAGCAAAAGATGCCGATAGGGTAATTATAGCTATGGGTTCTGCAACAGAAGCAATCAAAGAAACAATTGATTATTTAACAGCTAAAGGTGAAAAAGTTGGTCTGGTAGCTGTTCATTTATATCGTCCGTTCTCAGCTAAACATTTTCTTTCAGCTGTTCCTAAAACTGTAAAAAGAATTGCAGTTTTAGACAGGACTAAAGAATCAGGATCAAACGGAGAACCTCTTTATCTTGATGTAAGAAATTGTTTTTACGACGTAAAAAATTCTCCTGAAATAGTAGGTGGTCGTTACGGTTTATCTTCTAAAGATACTACTCCTGCACAATTTTTATCAGTATATGAAAATTTAGCTACTGAAACACCTAAAAATAATTTTACTATAGGTATTGTTGATGATGTCACCAATCTGTCTCTTCCTATTAAAGAGGAAGTAGCTATGGGTGGTAAAAATATGTTCCAGGCTAAATTTTATGGTCTTGGTTCTGATGGTACTGTTGGTGCAAATAAAAACTCAGTTAAAATTATTGGTGGAAGTACCGATAAATATTGTCAGGCTTATTTCCAGTATGATTCTAAAAAATCCGGAGGTTTTACATGTTCTCACCTTCGTTTTGGTGATGAACCTATCCGTTCTACATATTATGTAAATACACCTAATTTTGTAGCATGTCATGTACAGGCTTATCTGCATATGTATGATATCACACGTGGGTTACAAAAAGGCGGATCTTTTCTGTTAAATACTACATGGGACGGTGAAGAATTAGAAAATAACCTTCCTAACGACGTTAAGAAATATTTTGCTGATAATGATATCAGGGTATATTATACCAATGCAACTAAAATTGCACATGAGATAGGTCTTGGTAACAGAACAAATACAATTCTTCAGTCAGCATTTTTCCGTATTACAAAAGTAATTCCTATTAGTGATGCTGTTGATCAGATGAAGAAATTCATTGTTAAATCATATAGCAAAAAAGGACAGGATATAGTTGATAAAAATTATCAGGCAGTTGATCGTGGTGGTGAATACAAAACTTTGACAATTGACCCTGCATGGTCAAAACTTCCTGCAGATGATAATTCAAAGAAAGGTGATTCTGAATTTGTAGCAAAATTAGTTCGTCCTATTCTTAGAAACGATGGTGATTTATTACCCGTTTCTGCCTTTAAGGGTATTGAAGACGGTACATGGGACTCAGGTGTATCAAAATACGAGAAACGTGGTGTTTCCACTTATGTTCCTACATGGGATCCTGATAACTGTATACAGTGTTGTCAGTGTTCAATGGTTTGTCCTCACGCTGCTATTCGTCCATTTGTTATGACTGATGAAGAGGCTGCCGGATTTAAGGGTAAAACTATAGATGTAAAGGTACCTAAAGCATTAAAAGGAATGCATTTTACAATGCAGGTTAATGTTCTGGATTGTTTAGGTTGTGGTAGCTGTATTGATGTTTGTCCCGGAATGAAAGGGAATAAGGCACTTTCAGTAAGTACACTTGAAAAAGAAAAAGAACAGGCTGATAACTGGGATTATTTAGTAAAGAATGTTTCTTCAAAACAGGATATGGTAGATATCAAAACCAATGTTAAAAATTCTCAGTTCGCTCAGCCATTGTTTGAATTCTCAGGTGCATGCGCAGGATGTGGAGAAACTCCTTATGTAAAACTGATTTCACAGTTATTTGGTGACAGAGAGATGGCGGCAAATGCTACAGGTTGTTCTTCAATCTATTCAGGTTCTGTACCATCTACACCTTATACAACAAACGCTGAAGGTCATGGACCTGCATGGGCTAATTCATTATTCGAAGATTTCTGCGAATATGGTTTAGGTATGTCTCTTGCTAACGATAAAATGCGTGATCGTATTGTAAATCTGATGAAAGAAGCTATTGATAATGGTTCTGAAGCTAAAGAACTTTATTCTGCATGGATTGAAAATAAAAATGATGCAGATCAGACTAAAGTTTTAGCTCCAAAAATAGAAGCATATCTTAATGGTGCATCAGACGATAACAGCAAAAAACTTAAAGAACTTTCTCATTATCTGATTAAACGTTCTCAATGGATAATTGGTGGTGACGGAGCTTCTTATGATATTGGTTTCGGTGGTCTGGATCACGTTATTGCATCAGGTAAGAATGTAAATATAATGGTTCTTGATACTGAGGTTTATTCAAATACCGGTGGTCAGGCTTCAAAAGCTACTCCGACAGGAGCTATTGCTAAATTTGCTGCAGCCGGTAAGAGGGTTAGGAAAAAAGACCTTGGTATGATGGCTACAACCTATGGTTATGTATATGTAGCACAAATTGCAATGGGTGCAAATAAGGCTCAGACATTGAAGGCTATAGTTGAAGCTGAAGCTTATGATGGTCCTTCATTGATTATCGCTTATTCTCCGTGTATCAATCATGGTATTAAAAAGGGTATGGGTAAAACTCAGACTGAAGAGAAGGAAGCTGTAGAATGTGGTTACTGGCACTTATGGAGATTTAATCCTGAGATGGAAAAAGAAGGAAAGAATCCATTTGTGATTGATTCACCAAAACCAAACTGGGATAATTTCGAAGCTTATTTAAAGGGTGAAGTTCGTTTTTTATCAGTAATGAAACAATATCCTGATCAGGCTGAAGAATTATTTGCAGCAGCTAAAACTAATGCTCAATGGCGTTACAATTCATACGTACAGAAAGCATCTGTTGATTATTCGAAGAAAGAAGAATAAAGAGAGATATTCTTTATAAAAAAGCCGTTATTATTAAGATAACGGCTTTTTTATTTGATGATTTATATCTTTTTACCATACCAGATCTGAATCCAATAATTTTTTAGGATCCAGATTATTTTTTTCTAAAGATTTAAAATGTCTGTATGTACCTACTTTTAGTTCATTAGTTGAAGTATCATCACATACAATCATCCCTTTTGGATGAAGTTGCAAGGCGCTTATGGTCCACATGTGGTTTACTCCTTTTTCTACGGCATGTTTTAATGCACGTGCTTTTCCGAAACCGTTAACAACTATAAGAACTTCTTTCGAATCCAGAACAGTACCAATTCCGACAGATAATGCAGTTTTTGGAACTTTATCCGGATCATTGTCAAAGAAACGTGAATTAGCAATAATAGTGTCGTAATTCAAATTTTTATCACGTGTACGTGAAGAAAGTGAAGATCCCGGTTCATTAAATGCAAGATGTCCGTCAGGGCCAATTCCGCCTAAAAACAAATCAATTCCGCCTACCTTTTTTATTTTCTCTTCATATCCGGTGCATTCTTTTTTAAGATCAGGTGCATTCCCGTTAAGAATATTAACATTTTGTGCAGGAATATCGATATGACTGAAAAAATTATTCCACATGAAAGAATGATAACTTTGTGGATGATCTTTCGGGATACCTACATATTCATCCATATTGAAAGTAATAACATGTTTAAAAGAGACTTTTTTAGCTTTGTAAAGGACTATTAATTTCTTATAAACGCCAAGCGGGGAAGATCCTGTTGGTAATCCCATTACAAATGGTTTCTCTTCTGAAGGATTGGCCAGTTGTATGCTCCTTGCAATATAATTAGCTGCCCATTCTGATAATTCTTCGAAATTTTTCTGAATAATGATTCTCATGATTGTTTTTGTTTTTTTAAATTATTCAACTGTTTTAATACACGGTTTTTGAGATTTGTTTTCTTTTTTATGTGTTGTTGAATTTCTTTTACAAAATCGTTTTCCTCAAATTTTCCGCGTACCTGTTCAAAATCCGACTGCTTAATTTTTTTATCTCCGTCAATTCCGAATCCTGTCATTGAGTTTAGACAAAATTCCTTTTTGGCATCGATATATAGCATTTTGTCAATTTTTACAACGCTGTCGCACCATTTCATAATTAAATTTTCCATTTCTTTGATAGAAAATTCGGTAATAGGTTTTTTTAAATATGAGGTAATAAAATTAAATGTCCATGTCCATTCATTCTCATAATAATCTTTTTGTATATCATGGAAAAATTGTTCTATCTGTGATAATGTTTTAGTCTTTTTATCATCTATGGATATTAGCAGGCGTTTTATTTCTTCTTTTGGAGCAATTAATCCTGATATATCAACCCATTCTCCCAGTCCTTTGTTATTTATAGGTTTTAGACCTTCAGTAAATTTTTCTTTAGAAGAGGTATCACATTGATTTATTCTTGAAATAACAGAGTTTCCTATAAATTTCATAATGGCAAGACGATATATACTTATGCCTTTAAGCAAAGAGGACTGTTTAATTATAGTCCCATTATAAGTATAAAGGTCCGTTGTTTCTCCCGAATTTTTCTGAAGATTTTTAAGTGTTTTTATCGCTTTATACATTTTTTGAATCGTGTAGGGACTTAATAAATTAGTATTAACACAATCCATTAAATGAGGATCTTTTCTTTTGTCCCTTTTAGGCCATTTTGTAGCATCTCTTATTGTTCCTATACTTTTTAAATTAGCGGCAGGGAAAAGCATACTTTTATCATCATGCTCAATCATATATGAAAATGGAATATCCGATGTGTCAGAATTTTTATAATGACGCCCCATCACAAGAGTAAAGGCTCCGATTTTAGCAGGCCACAGTATATATGAATTACTGGTTGTTTTTGCCCCGCGTTCTAATATTCCCTGGTGGATAGGTCCTAATTTGTACATATGATTGCTTTGGTTTGAACCACTTCCTGCATTACAAAAAGAAAACATTCCGGCAATAAGCAATGTCGATTTATGATGAGTAACAGTATATGGGCCGGCAAATAAGGAACATGCTTCGCCGTGGTATCCGCAGCAATTGGCAAAAAATAATGAATTATCTGCAGAATATTGTGAACTTATAATGCATCCTTGGCCAACAAAACAGTTGGTAACAAGAGCACCGTCGGAAATTGTTGTTCCTGAAGAAACAATGAAATTTCTTAAAATTACATCCGAACCAATATTAACAGGAGCATATTGGTTACTGTTTAAGGATCCGTTTTCAATAACACTTGTTCCGTCAATAGTAGTATAGGGTCCAATTTTAACGTTAATTATTTTTTTGCAGTTCGTAATATGAGAATGACGTCCTATTATTCCCTGTGAAGACGCATTATTCTTTATATAATCATTAATGAATGATTCAATATAATTAATAGTAGAAGGAATATGTCTGTATAAGGCCAGTATATACGCCAGCTGACTGGAAAGATTATCATATATAAGTACATTCCGTCTTCCTGTTTCATCAAGTACATTAACTCTTATTCCGTTGCCAAAAGTGCTTTTTTCGTTAACGGAACAGACATCTATGTGCTCAATAACAACATCATCTTCAATTTTATAATTGGCAATATGATTTTCAACCTGACTAATGTAAACATTATTCCCTACAGAACAATTATGAAGATGTGAATAATAAATACCGCATTCTTCTTTTACTCCTCCGGGAAAATTTACTTGTTTTGTCTGTTCTCCTATAAATATTTTGTCTGTAAACCGTACATGAAGAAAACGTGAAGGCGAAAATATGCCTGTAACATATACATTATCCCAGTTGTCACAAGAACATTGATTTTTCTGAAGAAGAGTTATTTCATGAATAGTTAAATTTCTGTATTTATTTTTTTTCATTAGTTTTACCTCATTATTTGATAAAATAGAGATCAAAGATAAAAGTAATTATGTTTTTTGTTTTCCTGTGTTTTTGGGGAGAAAGTTTATCCGAAATATAATACGGTCTTTAACCAATAAATTCTTTAACGATTTTTATAAAAAGATTTGGCTGTTCTGCGTGAAGCCAGTGTCCTGCACCTGTAATAGTTTTTATAATATATTCAGGATAGATTTTTTGTATAAGAGGAATATATTTATTTGTTATATATTCCGACAAATCTCCTTTAATAAATAAAACAGGATAACCTGAGACAGGAGATAAGGGAAGCATGGTTTCTTCATTGACACCACCAATAATTTCATCCAGTGATTGTTTAATTATCTGTGTGTTTATTCTGCACCTGAATAATCTGGTTTTCTTATCGCGGTATGTACTTTTCAATAAAAATTGTACTAAAGTTTCGTTACCCAGCTTTCCCTGAAGAAATCCGGCGATTTCTGTTCTGTTTTTAAAAGACTGACTTTTTTCCTGAAATTCTATAAGGGACTGTAAAATTTTAAGATGTTGATTATACTGACCTTTTTCGGGAGACTTTAGATAATTAACAGGCGCAATATCAACAATTATTAATTTTTCGATTTTTTCAGGATGATTAGCAGCAAAAAGCATAGCAACTTTTCCACCCATACTGTGTCCAATAACAACAGCCTTTTGAATCTGTCGTTTCTCAAAAAAATCAAAAAGATCCTTCTCCATGCTATCATACGTGTGTATGTCTGTATTTCCTGAACGTCCGTGATTACGCTGGTCAATCAGGAAAACATGAAAATTTGCTCCTAATTTTTTTCCAATTGAAAACCAGTTATCGGAAGATCCGTATAACCCATGAATAATAACAATTTCTTTTCCTGATGATCCTTCTTCTCTGAAAAACAGATCCATGACAATAAAATTAAAATATGTTTTTAATCATCAATTTTTTTATCTTATACATTCCAGATATTCTCTTATAGTATTTCTCAGACCAAGATAAAGAGCATCAGCAATTAATGCATGCCCTATAGAAACCTCCTTTACAGAAGGAATCATGCCAATAAAATATTGAAGATTTTTTAGATTCAGGTCGTGACCTGCATTAATACATAGTCCCAGCATATCGGCTGTTTTTGCTGCTGTCACAAATGGAGCTATGGCTTTTTCCGGATTTTCCCCGTATTTTGCAGCGTAAGATGCTGTATATAATTCAATACGATCTGCTCCAATAATATTAGCCTCTTCTATCATTTTTGATTCAGGATCAACAAATATGGAAGTACGAATACCTTCTTCTTTTAATCTTTTAATGACTTCTCTTAAAAACTCTTTATTAGCAGGAATATCCCATCCATGATCAGAAGTAAGTTGATCAGGACTGTCCGGAACAAGAGTGACCTGTGTAGCTTTAACGTTAGTTACCAGTTTTAAAAAATCTTCGTCAGGATATCCTTCTATATTTAATTCTGTAGTAATAATAGGTTTTAAATCATATACATCCTGTCTTTTTATATGTCTTTCATCAGGTCTGGGATGAATTGTTATACCTTCTGCTCCGAATTTTTGACAGTTAATAGCAGCCTCTACTACATCAGGGATATTACCACCTCTGGAATTCCTTAATGTTGCAATTTTATTTATATTTACGCTTAATCTTGTCATTATAAATTATAGTTATATACAAATCTATAAATTTCAATTTTAAAACAGAGAAATAATTATAATAAAACAGAAATAGTTTGGAATAGAATTAAGATTGAAGATGAGAGGTACACAAAGGAAAGATTAAATCCGGCAGCAATTTCTATTTTCCGCAAGGATTTTAGATAATAGATAATTCCTTGCGGATTTTAGATGTCTTTAGATGTTTATGTAGTAAATTTGTCATCAATAAATAATTTATTTATTAGGTTCTTTGTATGAAGACTTTTAATAATAAGATTAAACACAGATGAATATAGCAATATTCGGTCTTAATTTTGACCCTTCTTTTTTTCCCATGCTGGATTCTTTTTTTGTTTTGTTAAAAAAAAGAAAAGCATCTTTGTATTTTTATAGTCCTTTTTATGAAATGATTCGTTTACACGGAGGATCTATTCCTGAAATACAGGGATTGTTTAATAACAGTGATGATATGCCGGATAACATTCAATTTTTCTTTAGTATCGGAGGAGATGGTACGTTTTTAAAAGCTGTATCCTTTGTGATGAAAAAGGAATCTGTTTATATGGTAGGTGTCAATTTTGGTCATCTTGGCTTTTTGTCAGCAATTTCAAAAGAAAATATTGAATCAGCAGTAAATGATGTTTTAGATGGTAAGTATGAAGTAAAGGAAAGAACTGTTCTTCAGGTTGACGGGTTAGAACGATTTTTCGGAGATTTTAATTATGCTTTAAATGAACTCACTGTAAGCAAGAGAGATACATCTTCGATGATTCGTATAAAAGCTTATCTTAACGATGAATATCTGGCCACTTATCAGGCTGACGGTTTAATTATTGCCACGCCTACCGGTTCAACAGCATATTCGCTTAGTGTAGGAGGACCCATTCTTATCCCTGATACAAAAAACTTTTTGATAACGCCGGTGGCTCCACATCATCTTACAGTACGTCCAATAGTCATCCCTGAGGAAACAAAAGTAACTTTACAGGTGGAGGGCAGAGGACAGCAATTTCTTGCTTCACTGGATTCCCGTTCAGAGGCAATTGATTTTCCATGTGAGATAATAGTACGTAAAGCTGCATATAACATTAAGACATTAAAATTAAAAGAACATAGTTTTTTTGATACTTTGCGAAATAAATTAATGTGGGATACAGATCGCAGAAATTAAATTTTATAATTTTTTTATTTATCTTCAGAAAAATCATTTATATATGCAGTAATATAAAGCGTGTTGAAAGTTCTTAACAATTTTTAACCCATGTTGAAATTTTAAAAAGCTTTATGTTTCATGTTGTTTTGATAATTATATTACTTTTGTATTCTTTGATAGAAAGCAAAAGCATTTTTATGATTTTCTGAAGTATGAAATTTATATGACAGATTTAAGATATTTATCTATTGTTAATGAGTATAAAAGATAAACTAATAAAGAATAATATACCTAAACATGTAGCTATTATCATGGATGGTAATGGAAGATGGGCTGCTGCACAAGGAAAGGAACGTGTTTTTGGACATATACATGGAGTAGAATCCGTTCGTTCTGTTGTAGAAGGTGCAGCAGAAATAGGTGTAAAATATCTTACTTTATATACTTTTTCAAAAGAAAACTGGTCCCGTCCCGAGGATGAAATAAAAGCTTTGATGGATCTGTTGATTCAGGCTATTGACAATGAAGTCGCTTCTCTTAAAAAAAATGGAATCAGATTACAGATGATAGGGGATTTCGGACATCTTCCTGAAAAGGTAAGAAATAAATTATTTGAAGCAATTGACTCTTTGAAGGAATGTAGCCGAATGACACTTATTCTGGCATTAAATTATTGCTCAAGGTGGGAAATAACACAGGGAGTGATAAAAATTGCCAATGATATTAAAAACGGGAAAATAAAATCGTGTGATATTAATGAAAGTTTGATAACTAATTCTCTTATTACAAGAGGAATTCCTGACCCTGATTTACTTATCAGGACAAGTGGAGAATGCAGACTTAGTAACTTTTTATTATGGCAGTTAGCCTATTCCGAATTGTATTTTACTCCGGTATTGTGGCCCGATTACAGAAAAGAAGATTTTTTTGATGCAATTTGCAATTATCAAAAAAGAGAAAGAAGGTTTGGAAAAACCAGTGAACAAATAGATCGCTAATCAATTTAGAAAAAGAAATGCGAAGATTAGAAATAATTTTGATTCTGATATTTATAAGTGTTGGTACATTTGCACAGAACGAAAAGGAAAAGAATTTTTCAATAGATTATTCCCATCCGGTAACTTATACAATTGAAGGTATTAATGTGCTTAATGTGCGTTATCTCGATAAAGATGTGTTAATACAGATTTCCGGACTAACCATTGGTCAGAAAATAACTATTCCGGGTGATGAAATCACAAATGCAATTAAGAAGTTATGGAAGCATCAGTTATTTTCTGATGTGAAAATTGAAGTCGATAAAATTGTTGGTGATAAAATCTGGCTGAATATCTTTCTTCAGGAAATGCCGCGACTTACTGACGTAGTTTATAATGGTGTTTCAAAGTCAGAAAAGGATGATATTCAGAAAAAAGTTCTTTTTCTAAAAGGAAGTCAGATTACCAAAAATCAATTAAATAATGCACAGAGAATTATCAAGGATATCTTTCATCAGAAAGGTTTTTTAAATACAGAAGTAAATATAGTTCAGAGAGATGATCCTAAACAGTTAAACAATGTGATTGTTTATATTACTGTAGATAAAAAAGAGAAAGTAAAAGTAAAAGATCTTTATTTTCATGGTATTGATGCATTAAATGCTGCAACACTTAATCGTGCTATGAAGAAAACCAACGCAAAAAAATTGCTAAATTTCTTCAGAACCAAAAAATTTCTACAGGATAAATATGATGAAGACAAGAAAAATCTTGTTAGTAAATATAATGAAAAAGGATATCGTGATGCGACTATAGTTAAGGATTCTGTTACTTCAGTCGGAAATAACAGAGTTCGTGTTGATTTATGGATTAATGAGGGAGATAAATATTATTTTGGTGATGTAAAATGGATGGGGAATACAGTTTATCCTTCAAAATACCTGGGAGCTGTTATGGGTATTAAAAAAGGAGATGTATTTAATCAGAAATTGCTGAGTAAAAGGTTAACCGAAGATGATGATGCTGTTGGAAATTTATATTTAAACCATGGATACTTGTTTTACAATCTGAATCCGGTGGAGTCAAATATTAAAAACGATACCATCAATTATGAAATGAGAATTTATGAAGGTAAACAGGCGACAATAGACAGGGTAATTATAGAAGGAAATACAAAAACCAATGAACATGTTGCGCGTCGTGAACTGCGAACTTATCCGGGTGATTTATTCAGCAAAGATGCTATTATACGTTCAGTCAGGGAACTTTCTCAATTAGGGAATTTCGATCCTGAAGCAATAAATCCTACTCCTATACCGCACCCTGAAGACGGGACAGTTGATATTAAATATTCTCTTCAGGAAAAATCTAATGATCAGATTGAGTTGTCAGGAGGATGGGGATCGAGAATGTTTGTTGGGTCGGTTGGATTAAAATTCTCAAATTTTTCTGTACGTAATATTTTTAATAAAGAAGCATGGCGTCCATTACCTACAGGTGATGGTCAGACACTTAGTATAAAAGCACAAACAAGCGGCAAATTCTATAATTCCTATAGTGTATCGTTTATAGAGCCATGGTTGGGGGGGAAGAAACCTAATTCATTATCTGTCTCTTTTTCCCGTTCACGGGTGAACTATACGGCTAATAATCATTATAATAGTATGTCCAGTCCTTATGGATACGGTTATGGTAGCGGTTATGGTAGCGGCTATGGTGGCGGCTATGGTGGC
>JAENXA010000033.1 GCA_016649735.1 Prolixibacteraceae bacterium
CATTAGGTTTCTATTATTTATAATAGAAATTTACAATATTATATATGTAATTATCACTATTATCTTATTTCGAACCTTTGTTTTTATTTCTATCTGTAACTTAATAAAAAAATAACTAAAGAAATAGTAATGACACAACTTTACATAAATCATTTTAACTACCCTAAGACATAGACATACTGTAATTTACTATTCTATTCAATTTAGAATCATTCTAATGCAGGTTTATGCTGTTTTACAATATTTCACATTTCCTTTAAATATAGAATATTGCACTATAAAGATTGTGAAAAGTTTTTAATATTGACTAATTTTGACGATTTAAATGGAGCAACCTCAAAAAGGTTTATAAAGTAATATAATAACAAAATACAATTAGGGAACATAATGTCAAATTATTTTAAATTAAAACAAGGACTGGACATACAGCTAAAAGGAGCTTCTATAGCCACATCAGTTCCTGAAGACATCCCTGCACCAAAGACCATCGCACTTAAGCCATCTGATTTCAAGGGTTTAATCCCGAAATTATGTGTAAAAGTCGATGATTCTGTAAAAGCAGGAGACGCATTGTTTTTCGACAAGTACCACCCGGATATTTTATTTACTTCTCCTGTCAGTGGAAAGGTAAAAGCCATCCAACGTGGAGAACGCCGTAAAATTATGGAAGTAGTTGTTGAATCAGACGGAAAAAACGAGTCAAAAACTTTTTTAAAAAAGAATCCGTTACAGTTAACCCGTGAAGAAATTTGCGAACAATTATTAAAAAGCGGATTGTGGCCTTTTATTCAACAGAGACCTTACGGAATTATTGCAAATCCGAAAGATAATCCTAAATCTATTTTTGTTTCTTTTTTTGATTCTGCACCATTAGCTCCCGATTTAGAATCTATTTTAAAAAATGACAAGGTAGCCCTGCAAACAGGTATTAATGTATTACATAAACTTATCGACAAGCCTATTTATGTCGGTATTTCTTCCAAACAGGAGAAATCAATGTTTACATCTCTTAGTAAGAATATGATTGTAAACATTTTTGACGGTCCTCATCCTGCAGGAAATGTAGGTGTTCAGATTAATCATGTAGATCCAATTGCCAAAGGAGAAAAAGTATGGACGGTTTCACCACAGGCTATAGTTTATATCGGCCGCTTGTTTGACACAGGCATTTTGGATATGTCTAAAGTAATTGCCTTATCAGGATCAGAGGTCCTCGAACCAAAATATTACAATACTATTCACTGTACAGAGCTGTGTGAATTATTAAAGGGTAAAACCAAAGGAGAAGTTAAAGAACGTTTTATAAGCGGAAACGTACTGACAGGTACTAAGGTTGATACTGATAATTACCTTGGTTTCTTCGACAACCAGATTACTGTGATTCCTGAAGGAGACGAACTGGAATCTTTTGGGTGGATCAAACCCGGATTAAACAAATTTTCGGCAAGCAGCACCTTCCTTTCAAAAATATTCCGTAAAAAAGAATATGTTTTAAATGCAAATATGCACGGAGACGAAAGAGCTTATGTGGTAACAGGGCAATTTGAAAAATTACTTCCTATGGATATTCTGCCAGGTTATTTATTAAGGGCTATTTTAGTCAATGACATAGATAAGATGGAGCAATTGGGTATTTATGAAGTGATAGAAGAAGACCTTGCACTTTGCGAATATGCTGACACCTCAAAAACACCTATTCAGGACATTCTTCGTAAGGGAATCAACACAATGATAAATGAAGTGGAATAAAGATATTTCTTCAGAAACAATTCAGGGAATCTTTACTCAACTATCAAAAGAAATAATTTTAAACGCATGAAAGATTTAAATAACTTATTTGAAAAAGCGAAACCTTTTGTAGAAAAGGGCGGAAAATTTCATTGGTTGTACTCTACCTATGAAGCCTTCTATGCTTTTTGTTTCGTTTCGAAAAACACATCCAAATCGGGAACACATATTCACGATTATATAGATCTGAAAAGAACTATGAGTATCGTGGTAATAGCATTGCTCCCTGCATTGCTTTTTGGCATGTACAATGTGGGCTATCAACATTTCGGAGCAGCAGGAATGTTAAATTCAACCGATTTCTTCAAGATTTTCTTGTTTGGCTTTCTAAAAGTATTGCCAATCATCGTAGTATCTTATGTTGTTGGACTGGGAATTGAATTTCTTTTCGCACAATTACGCGGACATCAGGTAAATGAAGGCTTTTTGGTGACTGGCCTGCTGATCCCTATGATCATGCCGGTAAACGTACCTTTATGGATGGTTGCAGTAGCTACTGCCTTCTCTGTGATTTTTGTAAAAGAAGTTTTTGGCGGAACAGGAATGAATGTATGGAACCCGGCTCTTGTAGCCAGAGCATTTCTATTCTTTGCATATCCGGCTCATATGTCAGGGGATTCAGCATGGATTTCTGTAAGCGGAATTGAAAAATTAGCTGATGGTTTCACAGGAGCAACTCCACTTGCACAGGCTATTACAGCTGAAACTGCGAATGCTCCTATACCTGTAGATTTCTGGAATTCTTTCACAGGACTTATTCCGGGTTCTATTGGCGAGACTTCTACAATAGCCATATTAATTGGTGCACTTATTTTAATTTTCACAGGCATAGGAAGCTGGAAAATTATGTTATCTACTTTAGGTGGTGGCATAGTAATGGCCCTTATTTTTAATATTTTTGGCGGAAACAATACGTATATGACAATGCCATTCTGGAATCAGTTGGTTATTGGTGGATTTGCCTTCGGAACTGTATTCATGGCAACCGATCCTGTATCATCTGCACAAACAGAACGTGGTAAATGGATTTACGGTTTTTTAATTGGAGTACTTGCTATACTGATTCGTGTAATAAACCCGGCTTTCCCTGAAGGGATGATGATGGCCATTCTGCTTATGAACACTTTTGCTCCTTTAATTGACTATATAGTAGTTCAGGGGAATATCAAACGCCGTATGAAAAGATCCAAAATAATTGCTTAACCTTATATAAGATCAAAGAAATGGACAAAAACAGTAATAAATATATTTTTATTTATGCTTCGGTTATGGTAATCCTGGTTGCAGCGGTACTTTCTATCGCAAACATCAGTTTAAAATCGGCCCAGCAAAAAAATATATCAATAGAAAAAAAGCAGAATATTCTGTCTTCCGTTAATATTGAATCAACTACAAAAAATGCAGATGAACTTTTCAATAAAAAAGTTCTTAAATCCTACATAATTAATTCAAAAGGAGAGATATTGAAAGGCGATGCTTTCAACATAGACATGAAAAAAGAGAAACAATACGCTATTGAAAACAAATCGTTACCGGTTTATGAATTCTCCATAGACGGAGATACGAAATATGTCTTTCCGATGTATGGTGCAGGATTATGGGGACCTATCTGGGGATATATTTCACTAGATAGTGATCTTAATACTATTTACGGAGCAACATTCGATCATGCAAGTGAAACTCCCGGACTTGGAGCAGAAATTGCCACAAAAAAATTTCAGAAACAATTTCAGGGAAAGAAAATCTTTGATGATCAGGAAAAATTTGTATCCATTACTGTTGCCAAGGCAAATGAAAATGTCCCGGAGCAACACTCTGTAGATGCCATATCAGGAGGAACATTAACCTCAAAAGGGTTACAAAAAATGCTTCTCAATGATTTAGGTGCATACCGTGCTTTCTTTAAACAGAAAAAATCAGAATAAAAAATGAGTGATAAAGAATCTTTATTTTCAAAAAAAAACAAGGCAATATTACTAAACCCTTTGAGCAAAGACAATCCTGTTACAGTTCAAATTCTGGGTATCTGTTCTGCCTTAGCCGTAACCGCTCAGCTGAAACCTGCCATTGTAATGGCTATTTCGGTTACAGTTGTGTTAGCATTCTCAAGCGTTATAATTTCTCTTTTGAGAAATACTATTCCCAATCGAATCCGTATCATCGTACAATTGGTTGTAATAGCCACTCTGGTAATTATCGTTGACCAGTTATTAAAGGCTTATTCATATAATATAAGCAAACAACTTTCAGTGTTTGTAGGACTTATTATTACCAACTGTATATTAATGGGACGTCTTGAAGCTTTTGCATTAGGCAACAAGCCATGGCAATCTTTTCTGGACGGTATAGGAAACGGTGCCGGATATGGTATGATATTAATTATCATAGCTTTCTTTCGTGAACTATTTGGTTCAGGAAGTTTATTTGGACTTCGTATTATTCCGGAAAGCTGGTATATCATCAACGGTGGCTTTTACTCCAACAACGGTATGATGATTCTGCCACCAATGGCTCTAATCATTGTAGGCGTTATTATATGGGTACAGCGTAGTAAAAACAAAGATCTCATTGAAAATTAATCCATATTAAGATAAATAAAAAATGGAACATCTAATTAATATTTTTGTCAAGTCTGTTTTTCTTGAAAATATGATTTTTGCATATTTCCTTGGAATGTGCTCTTACTTGGCAGTATCAAAATCAGTAAAAGCAGCAATGGGATTAGGCATTGCAGTAGTTTTCGTCCTAACAGTTACGGTTCCGGTTGATTATCTTCTTGATAATTATATATTAAAAGCAGGAGCCTTAAGCTGGCTGGGAGATTCTTTTCAAAATGTAGATCTTGAATTTTTAAGTTTTATAATGTTCATCGCCGTCATTGCTTCAATAACCCAACTCGTTGAAATGGTAGTTGAAAAATACACACCTGTTCTTTATAACCAGCTTGGAATTTACCTTCCGCTAATCGCTGTAAACTGTGCCATTTTAGGAGGTTCATTATTTATGCAACAAAAAGACTTCGGAACTTTAGCAGAAGCAACAACTTATGGTTTTGGTTCAGGTATAGGCTGGCTACTTGCCATTGTAGGCATAGCCGCTATTCGTGAAAAAATACAATATTCAAAGGTTCCTGCTCCTTTAAGAGGTGCCGGCATTGCATTTATCATTACAGGATTAATGGGGATAGCCTTTATGGGATTTACAGGCATCAAATTATAAAGAAGAATGACTACAACAATATTATTATTATTATCCGCTCAAACACTAATCGTACTTACCAGCATTATAGTTTTTTTCATCGTTATTATTCTGCTGGTTTCATTACTTTTGTTTGCAAAAAAGAAACTGGTAGCATCAGGACCGGTAGAAATAGATATTAATGACGGAAAGAAAAAATTAACGGTAGAAGCCGGCAGTAGTCTGCTTAGTACTCTTGCTCAGCAAAAAATCTTTTTAGCTTCCGCCTGTGGAGGAAAAGGCACATGCGGAATGTGCCGCTGCCGTGTTATTGAAGGAGGTGGATCGATTCTACAAACTGAAACAGGTTTTTTTAACCGCAAAGAACAAAATGATAACTGGAGACTTGCATGTCAGGTAAAAGTTAAAGAACACATTAAAATTGATCTGCCACAAAGCGTTCTGGATGTCAAAAAGCTGGAATGCGAAGTAGTTTCCAACAGAAATGTTGCCACATTTATCAAGGAATTCATTATCAAACTTCCTGAAGGAGTAAATTTAAATTTCCGCTCTGGTGGTTATATTCAGATTTATATTCCGGAAATTGATATAGATTTTAAGGATATGGATGTTGATGAAGAATTTATGGCAGACTGGAAAAAATTTCATATGTTCGATCTGAAAATGTCAAATTCTGAAGAAACATTCCGTGCTTATTCAATGGCCAATCATCCTGCAGAAGGGAATATCGTCATGCTGAATATTCGTATTGCTACTCCACCATTTGATCGTGTAAACGGAGGTTTCCAGAAACTTAATCCAGGAGTATGTTCATCATATGTTTTCTCAAGAAAACCAGGTGACAAGGTTACTATTTCAGGTCCTTACGGACAATTCTTCATAAGAGATACTGATAATGAAATCATATTCTGCGGAGGTGGTGCCGGAATGGCTCCTATGCGTTCTCATATTTTTGATCTGTTTAAAACAAAGAAGACAAAGAGACTGGTTCATTTCTTCTACGGAGCACGTTCATTAAAAGAAGCTTTCTATCTTGAAGACTTTCTGGAGATTCAGAAAGAATTCCCGAACTTTACATTTACTCTTGCTCTTGACCATCCTGATCCATTAGCAGACAAAGCCGGAGTTAAATACACACCGGGATTTGTTCATAATGTAATGTACGAGACATATCTTAAAAATCATGAAGCACCTGAGGATATCGAATTCTATCTTTGCGGACCTCCTATGATGGTTGGTTCTGTTCAAAAACTTTGCGATAGTCTTGGAGTACCCGAAGAGAGTGTCATGTTTGATAACTTCGGAGCATAAGATTTTCAATATACTATTTAAAAAAGCTTCAGCCTTTTGGTTGAAGCTTTTTTATTATCTTTACTATTATAGAAATTCAGGTAGGTATATTCGCACAACAAATCAAATCATCTCTGTATTATTAGTCTGTTCTGGAAAGCAAAATAATAAAACCAGCCATAGCTTCGTTAATATCATATTCTATAACAAAGAGGAACTTTTAAGTCTAAATCCCGGAACAATTTTACTATTTTTAACAGAAATATTATTAACTTCCTACTCAATAGAAAAACATTATTATAAACTCCGGAATCTATGAAACGGATATTTTTAATATTAATGGTTATCTTATTCTTCTTCTCTAATACACGAGAGAATAATATAACCGAGAATCTCTCAACAAAAACAGCTGAATCTGAAATCAGCAATAAAACAAAAGTACTCCCTAAGCCAGAAAATAATCTGACAGCCCCCGGAATAATCAAGAAAATCAATGACATTATGCAGGGAAACTCCAGTAGAATAGATATGACCCTTTCAATTGTTCGTCCTAAATATACCCGTTCCATTTCCTTAAAATGCTGGTCGCTTGAAAAAGATTACTTCATGGCTTATGTTATATCTCCGATCAGAGAAAAAGGACAGGTAGTAATGAAATACAATAATGAAATGTGGCAATATACCCCATCTATAAACAGAACAATAAAGCTGCCGCTATCAATGATGTCTCAGGGATTTATGGGCTCGGACTATTCAAATGATGATCTTGTTCACGAATCATCCATTGTTAAGGACTACACCCCCACGCTAACAGGTTCTGAAAAAATAAACAACAGAGACTGTTATAAAATAAACATGATGCCAAAACCTGAAAGTAATATTGTCTGGGGAAAAGTTATATTCTGGGTTGACAAAAAATACTTCATAGTTCTTAAGGCAGAATATTATGATGAAGAAAACTATTTAGTAAGAACAATGTACGGGAAAAAAATAAAATATTTCTCCGACAGATTTCTAACCTCTGTAATGGAAACTATTCCATCAGAAGAACCGGACAATAAAACCGTAGTAACAATTGAAAAGGCTCAGTTCAACATAGGAATAAAAAAAGAAATTTTCTCTTTACAAAATATGAAACGTATCAGATAAACATGAAACTATATAAAATAGCCTTACGCAATATTACAAGGAACAAAAGGAGGACAATATCCACTACTCTTTCTATTTTTATAGCCCTGCTTTTTGCTATTTTAATCAGATCACTGCAAGAGGGAACCTATAATACCATGATAAATCAGAGCATAGGTGAGACATATGGTTATCTACAAATACAGGGGAAAGACTATTTTGATGACCCGTCAATCGACAATGACATAGATTATTCCGCTGAGCTATTACAAAAAATAAGATCAACGGAAGGTGTAAAATCCGTAACCCCTCATATACAGACAGGCGCACTAGTCTCGTCAGGGAATAAAAGCAAGCCTGTTATGGTAATGAGTATATACCCTGATTCGGCCGACAATCTCTTCATAAATCATATGAAATTAATTTCAGGTAAAATGCTCTCAAAAGAGGATAACGCAGTAATGCTTTCCGGACAACTTGCAAAATATTTAAACATAAACACAGGAGACACAATTGTTTTAATAGGACAAGGATATCACGGATATTCCGCAGCAGGGCTATTTCCGGTTAAAGGAACATTAAATTCCCCCAATGTTCAGATAAATAACAAACTAATCTGCATGTCCGTCAAAGGAATGCAACAATGGCTGAACCTTCCAAACCTGATAAATTACATAGCCATAGACATAACTGATACCAAGGATTTAAATTCCGTTCAGGAAAATATAGAAAAGAAAATATCCGGAAGCCCATTAATAATAAAAAACTGGAAAGAAATAAATCCTGACATAGAAAGAGGTATTAATGCCGACAGAAATGGCGGGAAAGCAATCATATATCTGTTATACATAATTGTATTCTTTGGCATCCTCGGAACTACACTCATGACAATAAACGAACGCAAAAAAGAATTATGTGTTAATATGGCTATTGGAATGAAAAGAAATCAGATCAAAAAAATAGTATTCATAGAAATGCTGACGACCTGCTTTTTGGGAATAATCTTAGCTTTAGTGATAGACATTCCCCTAATTTTGTACCTGACAATTAACCCTATCATTTTTACAGGTAATGCAGCAGCAGCTTTCATAAAATTAGGATATGCGCCCATAATGCCCTGCGGAGGACTCACCCCATTCATCTGGTATCAGACAAGTTATGTCATACTAATGGTATCTATTGCAATCATGTTCTCTTTCCGTAAAATAAACAAACTAAATATCTCAGAGTCATTACATATATCATGATAAAAATGAAGAACATAAAAGTACTGACATCTATCGCCACAAAAAACATCAAGAGAAACAAATCCAGAAGCAGGATAATAATTTTGTCGATAATGACTGGAACCATTGCCGGTACATTTATCAGTGCCCTAATGACTGGCATGTATAATCAAAAAGTTCATGATTCCATATACACAGAATGCGGACATCTGCAAATAGTCAGCAAATCTTATCTTAGTGACGAAGATATAAATTCAACCTTTTCAGCCAAAGAAACTGAATCCATTTTAAAAAAGTACCAAAACCCGGATAAAAAGGCTCCTATTCAGGCTTTCAGTGAGCAAACAATTATATTATCAATGGCTCAGACAGCAAGAGGGAACGCAGGCATAAATTTAACAGGGATAATACCCGAAGAAGAAAAAAAAGTGTCTGATCTTTACACAAAAATAATACCCGGAACAGGTAACTATTTTTCATCAGAAACAACTTTGCCTGAAGTCGTTATAGGAGATAAACTCGCAGAAATTCTTAGAATAAAAAATTATAGGATAACTGAAAAAAATCTTTCAGAAATGCTCAAAAACGGGCTGAATAAAAACATAGCAACAAAATTGAATTCACTTAAAGATATCAGATATACAACTAAAAAGGAACTTGAGAAAGCCATAAAATCAGTTACTTCTCAAAAAGAACAGGAGAAAACTATTTCACTGATTCGTAAATATTCCACTTATTACGAGCACAGGGCAAAAATCACATTTTCTTTCACCAATACCGCAGGAAAACTATCATTTCTTAGTTGTCACGTGGGAGGTATATTCAAAACATCCAACACCTTTTTCGACCAGTCTGAAGTATTTATCAGACAACAAGACATTATAAAAGAAACGGGATTAACATCTGATAAAATTCATAAAATAAAAATACTATTAAATAAAAATCTCAGCCCGGACAATATAAAGAACATTAAACCCATAGAACAAGAGATACAATCATCATTACCGGGATTAAAGGTTCTGGATATCCGTAACACGTCACCCGATGCCTACACATATAAGCTAATGTCATTGCCTTCAACATTTATCATCATGTTCATCATCTATCTGGTCATTTCCTTTGGCATAGCAAACACCATGACAATGGCTGTTATGGAAAGAATAAAAGAATTTGGAATGCTGCGATCAATCGGCATGAGTAAAAAAGAAATAAGATATATGATAATGGCTGAATCCATAATATTAATAGCCATAGGAGCATTAATTGGTATATTTATTTCACTCATAATAATTATAATAACGTCCCATACAGGAATAAATATTTTCGGAAGTTCCTCTCTGGAAAGTTTTGGAATGAGCTCTTTGATTTATCCGGATATCACTTCTGGATTATTTATAATCATCGTCATTCTGATAGGAATTGTAAGCATTGTGACCTCCATATTCCCAATTAATAAAGTATTAAAAATAAAACTCACCAATGCAAATAAAGGAGTATTGTCATGAATATAAAAAAAGAACAAAGCAAATCAGGGGAATCAGAAAAAGTAATAATACTCAAAGATCTTTATAAAACATACCACAGTTCAGAGATTGAAGTTCATGCCTTAAACGGGATAAACCTGAATTTTGAAAGAGGAGAATTCACTGCAATTGTCGGTCCGTCCGGTTCGGGAAAAACAACACTGTTAAATCTAATCGGAGGGCTGGATAGTCCTGATAAAGGAAATATCATCATAAATGATCAGTCTATTATAAATTTAAAAGAAAAGGATATAACAGAATTCAGAAAAAGAAATATTGGTTTCATATTCCAATCTTACAACCTGTTACCTGTACTTACTGCAAGAGAAAACACTGAATTGGTAATGATATTACAGGATTATACTGAGAGTGAATGTAAAAATCGCACCGAAGAATTATTAAAAGAAGTGGGACTTGAAGATCGTATGAACGACAGACCATCAAAACTCTCTGGAGGTCAACAGCAACGTGTTGCCGTTGCACGCGCCCTGGCATCAAAGCCTCAGTTTATTCTTGCCGATGAGCCTACTGCTAACTTAGATTCTAAATCTACCGAAGGATTACTCTCTATAATGGAAAAATTAAACAAAGAAGAAAATATCACCTTCATCTTCAGCACTCACGATCAGAGAGTAGTAAAAAAAGCACGAAGAATTATAAAAATAGAAGACGGGAAAGTTATAAGCGATGAAAACTAAACTCATATGCATTTTTATAATAAACTTATTTTTAAATATACCGGTGATATTTAATTTATCAGCTCAGGATATAGACTATTCAGGATATATCTCAACTATTGGTTCAGAGCTCAGATATAAACAA
>JAENXA010000286.1 GCA_016649735.1 Prolixibacteraceae bacterium
CATAACCAACTATAAATACATTTAATTTTTTCAAACTTAACTCTGAAGATGTTATATTAGTCTTATCATTAAAATTAATAGTAAGATTGATCGTTTTAGATGCTGTTTTATTACCTCCGTCTTTTATGGTGTTTGTCATAGTCAGTTTAGTACCTACACCTCCTAATGCTGCATGAGCTTCATCGAAAAGAGGAATAACAGCATGTTTTTGTTTTGATTCAGTTCCATTTTTTGGATCTCTTTTAAAAACTTCGCCTGTCAGATTGACTTCAGATTCTCCTGAAATGCTGCTTATATTTTTTGATTCTATATCATCCAGCTGAATAGCACCGGCTAATTTATATCTTCCTCCATCTGCACGCAGTACAACTGTGATGGTCATACTTTCTATATAATTTTTTGCATTTTTGCTGTAAGAAATATTTTGAATATCCATTACTATGTCGTTCATATCATAGTCTCCGAGATTAGGCCAGCAATCTTCAAACAGGTATGTGTAAACATTAGTTGATGATTCAATAATCGGGAAAGTAATATCTTCAGGAGAATCTCCGCCTTTCGGAGTATTTTCTCCAAGATTACAGTCTGTAGACGCTATCGTGAGATCAGATTCTCCTTCTGCAACAAATATTAAATTATCTCCACCGTAATAGGCTGTCGCCTTTTTATTTGTAGGATAATTAGAACTTTCAATTTCCAGATTCCCATCCAAAGTAGGTTTACTCCAGTTTGTTATTTTTATATCATAAAGTCGTGCCAGAGCATAGTTACCTGTAGAAGGTCCGTAAATATACGAAGCACCCTCATTTTTAAAATCTAAGTCGTCAACTTCCAGAATAGCATCAGATTCAAGATTTATGGTTGTTCCGGCAATATCCATTTTTTTTGCCTTAAAGATACCTCCTGAACTAACATTCAGTGTACTTGTACTATTTAATTCAGCTGTGTCGTCTACAATAAATTTGCAATTATTTTGAATGGTTCCCTGTATATCCAGCTGGTAGGTTTCAAAATAATGATTGTTAATAAGACGAAATGTAGAAGTGTTGGAAGTAAGATCTCCTGTTATTGTAACTATTCCGGAATTTTGAAATGTTCCTTGCATAGAGGTTTTGTTGTTTGTGTTATTATTAATGGTCAATGTTCCTTCATTAAGAATTTCTGCGTTTGAGGAATTGGTCGCTATATAGTCGCTGACAGTCAATGTTCCATAATTATATAATCCAATGATATCATTCATGTCGGAATATTCCATTTCTCCCAGGTTTACAATTTTTGATCCCGATTCATTATTTTGTGAGATTGAAATATTGCTTCCAGTAATGTTTCCTCCATCAGCTGTAAATAAAATGGATGAACTATTTATTTTTAATGTAGCTTTCTTTGTGCTGGTTATATTACCTCCATTTTGAACAATAATTTTCCATCCATTGGTGCTAACCGATGAAGAAGTGTTATCCCATGTTCCTTCTATATAAAGATAAGAATCGGTATAAGGAA
>JAENXA010000012.1 GCA_016649735.1 Prolixibacteraceae bacterium
GGGTGGAATTAAGTTATAAAAGATTTTACAGTCTTGCCGGAATACCCGTATATGAAACAGTAAATGAACTCAACAAAATATTCTCTGTAAAAATGGATGCCGGTAAAGTATCAATAGAAAAAGAACAGGAATACGAAAGAAATATGTATATGGCAAAGCCCATAAAACCTGCATTATGTCTTATTAAAAAATATGCAGGAAAACTACCCTTCTCCATTGGAACAGGAACAGGCAGAAAAATAGCAGAAAAAACAATTAAAATTATTGGACTTACTTCATATTTTCCAGTTGTAGTAACATCAGATGATATCAAAATCGGGAAACCCAGTCCAGAAACATTTTTACTATGTGCAAAACTAATGAATGTAGAGCCTTCAAAATGTCAGGTCTTTGAAGATAGTGAATTAGGCTTTCAGGCAGCACGCGAAGCAGGAATGATGATGACAGATATTAAAAAATATTACACCATCAACATGGACATATAAAAATATTTTTAGCTATGAATTTCAAAATTGAAGCCCCATATAAGCCCACCGGAGACCAGCCAGAGGCCATAGACAAGCTTGTTAAAGGATTAGCAGAAAAAGATAGGTACCAGACACTTCTGGGAGTTACCGGTTCCGGAAAAACATTCACAATGGCAAACGTCATTGAAAGAACCCAGCGTCCCACACTTATACTTAGCCATAACAAAACTCTTGCAGCTCAGTTATACGGAGAAATGAAACAATTTTTTCCCAACAATGCAGTAGAATATTTTGTTTCATATTACGATTACTATCAGCCGGAAGCTTACCTTCCTGTATCTGACACATATATAGAAAAAGATTTGGCCATAAATAAGGACATTGAAAAATTACGATTAAGCACATCTTCCGCATTGCTTTCAGGAAGAAGAGACATTATAGTAGTTTCATCTGTTTCCTGTATATACGGAATGGGAAACCCCGAGGATTTCCATGCCAATACTACAAACATAAAAGTTCATCAGACAATCGACAGAGATTTCTTTTTACACAAACTGGTAGATGCATTATATTCACGAAATGAAGTAGACTTTCAACACGGAAACTTCAGAGTAAAAGGAGATACAGTAGATATTTTTCTTCCATACAAAGATATAGTAGTACGAGTTATTTTCTGGGGAAACGAAATAGACGAAATTTCCACCCTTGATCCTCTTACAGGAAACACAATAGACCAGCTTGACAACATATCTTTTTATCCTGCAAGCATCTTTGTAACTACCAAAGAAAGAATGAAATCAGCGATCCAGACTATTGAAATAGATTTGGGACAGCAGGTAGACTTTTTTAATGAAATAGGCAAACCGCAGGAAGCAAAAAGGATAAAGCAACGTGTAGAATATGACATAGAAATGATGATGGAACTTGGATACTGTCCCGGTATCGAAAATTATTCCCGGTATTTTGACGGTAGGAAATCAGGATCACGTCCATTCTGTCTTATTGATTATTTCCCCGACGACTTTTTAACCATACTTGACGAAAGTCACGCAACAATACCACAAATCAGAGCAATGTACGGCGGAGATCATTCCAGAAAAATAAATCTTGTAGAATATGGCTTTCGTCTTCCGGCAGCCATAGACAACCGTCCCCTGAAATTTGAAGAATTTGAAAAGCTCACAGATCAGGTCATCTTTGCCAGCGCAACACCTGCAGACTATGAACTTGAAAAATCAGAAGGAGTAATTGTAGAACAAATCATCCGTCCTACAGGAGTGCTGGATCCTGAAATAGAAATTCGTCCGTCAAAAAATCAGATAGACAACCTTATAAATGAAATACATATAAGAATTGGTAAAAACGAACGTGTTTTGGTCACTACTCTTACCAAAAGAATGGCTGAAGAACTAAGTAAATACCTCAACAAAATGGGAATAAACACCTCCTATATCCATTCTGATGTAAAAACCATGGAAAGAATCCAGATAATGGAAAATCTGCGAAAAGGAGAATTTGATGTACTTGTAGGCATTAATTTATTGCGTGAAGGTCTTGACCTTCCTGAGGTTTCTCTTGTTGCTATAATCGATGCAGATAAAGAAGGATTTCTGCGTTCAGAACGTTCACTAACACAGACAGCAGGCCGTGCTGCAAGAAACCTAAACGGCAAAGTAATTATGTATGCAGACAAAATTACAGAATCGATGAAAAAAACCATCAATTCTACAAACTACCGAAGAAAAAGACAAGAAGAATACAATAAAAAGCACCATGTCACCCCAAAAGCCCTTATCAAACCTATGAGAGAAATTATAGGATACAAATATCGCAGCGAACAAGAAACCTCTTCAATAGGACCTGATATAGCTGCTGATCCTATCGTAAAATATATGAATGCTGAGGATCTTCTAAAACTCATCAAAAAGACAAAAAAGGACATGACAAAAGCAGCAAAAGACCTGGACTTTATAGAAGCTGCCAGACTTCGTGATGACATGTACCGACTTAAAGAATTACTTCTAAAAAAAGAAGAATAATATATATCTTCGAATCAGTCGTTATACTAAGTAATCCTCAATCACCATAGCTATTGCTATGATTCAATCGGTTTACCTAAACAAACTTTAACAAATGGTTATATTCCATATTCGAATATTTTTTTAAACCAATCATCAAAAACATATTTCTTAACTTTAAGAGTTTATTTTTGTTTTTAAAAACAGAATTAAATCACTAATAAAAATAACCGCAACGAAGTTGCATAAAATCTAAATTAATGAATTCAGTTTATTGGATTATTCCAGCGTGCTCATTGTTAGCACTCTTCTTCGCATTGATGTTCTATCGAAACATGAAGAAAAAATCGGAGGGAACTCCCAGAATGATAGAAATCGCCCAATATGTAAGAGAAGGGGCAATGGCTTACCTAAAAAGTCAATACATACTGGTAGGTAAAGTTTTCGCAGTTTTATTAATCATTTTTCTTGTATTAGCATATCTGGGGATTCAGAACCCGTTTGTACCATTTGCCTTTTTGACAGGAGGTTTCTTTTCCGGATTATGTGGATATCTGGGAATGAAAACAGCCACCTATGCATCAGCAAGAACAACACAAGGAGTAACAAAATCCTTAAATCAGGGATTAAAAATTGCTTTCCGGAGCGGTTCAGTTATGGGACTGGTAGTTGTAGGATTTGGATTACTTGATATCGCAGCATGGTTCCTCATCCTTGACAAAATTGTATTTACTTCGGCCAATATGGTCAGCGGAATACATTTTCTGGGACTTGACTTTGTCAGTGCAGGAACCACCGAAGCTCAAAAACTTGTTGAAATCACTACCACAATGCTTACCTTCGGAATGGGTGCATCAACTCAGGCATTATTTGCCCGTGTTGGAGGAGGAATATATACAAAAGCTGCCGACGTAGGCGCCGACCTTGTTGGTAAAGTAGAAGCAGGAATACCAGAAGACGACCCTCGTAATCCAGCCACAATCGCTGATAACGTTGGTGACAACGTAGGTGATGTAGCGGGAATGGGAGCCGATCTTTACGAATCATATTGCGGATCTATCCTTTCCACAGCTGCACTGGGAGCCGCATTACCTCTGACATTTCTTAACGAATCAGGACTTACTCACGAAATGGCTGTAATAGCACCTATGCTTGTAGCTGCCATCGGAATTATATGTTCAATTATAGGAATCTTCATGGTTCGTACAAAAGAATCAGCATCACAGAAAACTCTATTACGTGCACTTCTTATTGGAACAGGCGGATCATCAGTTCTTGTTCTTGTAGCTCTTTTTGTAATGGCAATGATAGGATGGATCACATTCGGGATATATGGTGCCGTAATCATCGGACTGGCTGCAGGAGTAATCATCGGACAATCTACTGAGCACTATACTTCTGACGAATACGAACCAACCAGAGGAATTGCAAGACAAACCCAGCAAGGAGCTGCTACTACCATTATTGACGGTATGGCTGTAGGAATGTATTCAACATGGATTCCTGTAGTTACTATTGTTCTTGCTATAATAGGATCATACTGGTCAGCAGGAGGATTTGAAACATTCACCGCAGGTGTATACGGTATAGGATTTGCCGCTGTAGGAATGTTATCAACTTTGGGAATTACCCTGGCAACTGACGCATTTGGACCTATTGCCGACAATGCAGGAGGAAATGCAGAAATGGCACAACTTCCTGAAGAAGTCAGAAACCGCACAGACGCACTCGACGGACTTGGAAATACCACAGCCGCAACAGGAAAAGGATTCGCTATTGGATCTGCTGCATTAACAGGGATGGCCTTAATTTCTTCATATATGGAAGAAATTCGTATGTGGCTTAATAAATTTGCAGACAAAGCACCTGACGGAATTGTTAAAATTGGAGACTACGTATTCTACGGAGCCATCAAACCTGCTATGAGTGAAGGTGCTCATGTCGTTCAAATTTCAGCAGCAAATATAAAAGATTTTACAGCAGCTTACGATCTTACAATGTTTAACCCATTATTTTTGGGAGGATTGTTCTTAGGAGCCATGATGGCATTTGTATTCTGTGCCATGACTATGAAAGCTGTTGGTCGTACAGCCAGCACAATGGTTGATGAAGTACGCCGTCAATTTAAAACCATCAAAGGAATTTTACAGGGAACAGCGACTCCTGATTACGCAAAATGTGTTGAAATATCAACCAAAGGTGCTCAAAGAGAGATGATTCTTCCTGCACTAACAGCTATAATAGTACCTATTGTAATAGGACTGGTTATGGGTGTAGCCGGTGTAGTCGGACTTCTTACCGGAGGTCTGACAGCAGGATTTACTTTAGCTGTTATGCTGAATAACGCAGGCGGTGCATGGGACAATGCTAAAAAATATATTGAAAAAGGAAATTACGGAGGCAAAGGCAGTGATGCTCATAAAGCCAGTATTGTTGGAGATACCGTAGGTGATCCGTTCAAAGATACATCGGGTCCTTCATTAAACATTCTTATCAAATTAATGTCTATGATATCCATAGTAATGGCCGGACTTACAGTCGCTATAAGTGTATTGTAAAAAAGAGTTAACATTATAAATTTTTAAAAGCCTGTGTACAAATGTTCACAGGCTTTTTTTAACTTTAATCCGAATTAAAAAATAGTCATCAAAGATTTTAATAAAATTATATAATTATGAATACAGAAAAAATAAAAGAATACTTTCTTAACGATAAATACGCCGAACTTGTAGGAATAAAAATAGTTGATGTAAAAGAAGGATACTGCAAAACAGAAATGGAAATCCTTCCAAAACATCTCAACGCAGCCGGAACCATACAGGGAGGAGCACTATTTACTCTTGCCGATCTTGCTGTAGCAGTAGCAGCCAACACCCGTGGTCAACTATCACTGTCCATACAAGCCGATATATCTTTTATAAAAGGAATATCAAAAGGCAAGGTTTACGCTGTAGCCACAGAAGTATCCGAAGCAAAAAAGATAGGAAACTATGAAGTAAAAATAAAAGACGAAAGTGGAGATACTATCGCCAGCTTTCACTCACTGATATACAGGAAAAAAGATAAATTACCATTTTAAAAAACAATGACACAAGCGTAAATGCTTGTGCCATATAATTGGTCTGTAGATATTTAATCAGGTGTATTCACCTGAAATTTTGTTATTAAATAAAATTTCTTTAATTAATAACAATTACAAGATATTTATTTGTCTTCCAGAACTCTTTAGGATTATCAATTGAAAGATTATCAATAATATCTTTATCTCCTTTAATAAAATGATATGAATCTTCAGGATGAACAGTAACAATTTTAGCCTTCTTAACAAATAACTGAATAGTTTTAAGATTACGTATATCTATTTTTGTGAAATAATTTCTATCAAAATCTTTGCTCATGACAAGAGTTCTTCCCAATCCCAAAACTCCATTTTTCTTTTCAATAATATTATGATCCATAAGTTCCCTCGACGAACCAAAAACATAATAAGCAGTATTTAAAGCTACAATCTGATTGTTAATCTTTTCATTTTTTGTAGTAATAATCTTATCCTTATCATCATTTACAGAAACAGCAGTTTTAAGTTCAGTATTAAGATTAGAAACGTCTATATTCAATTTTGAGACAACCCCCTTCAACAAAACAATTTCTTTTTCTTTTTCACTAATTTGCTTTTGAAGAATATAAACAGATTTTTGCAAGGCAGAATTCTTCATATTTGAAGCATTAAGTTTTTTCTGCAATTCAGCAACCTTCTTCATGTTTTCCTGCAAAATTTCATTAAGAATACTTATATCAGAAATAATCCGTTGTTTCTTATCAACTCCCATCTCAGAACCGCTGCCGGTATCCATCCTAACAATATTCTGAAGCTCTTTAATAGAATCCATATTCATCTGAATTTCGTTCATAGTTGAAACAAAATCAAGAATAGTTGAATCCTTTTGAACCATCACCTTATAAATACTATCCTGAGAATTTTGCATTTTGGTGATTTTTTTCTGCTGACATGAAACCGACAACAGAATTATTGCGACAAACAAGAGAAATTTACTGTTTTTCATATAGTTATAATTTTTATTTAAAATCAAAATTAATAATTGATCACAAATTTAAGAAATAATAAATCTAAAGTTCATTATTTTATTTTTTTATTTCATCTGATAGATTTACAATTTTAACTCGGTAATTATAAGGATTTTATTTCTAAATAGAAACAATCTAAATCTTATTATACTTTAATTTATTTCTTGCCGTAAACATTTTTAATATCTAAAAAATAAAAATTCCTATCTTTACAAAAAAATTTAATCATTGGATTTAAAAGAATTCAAACAGCAATTCTCAAAAAGCGAAAACTTTCAGACTGTTTTAACAGAGTTAAAGCAGGGAGAAAATAAAATTCATATAAAAGGATTAACCGGGTCGTCAAAAACAATCTACGGATCTGTTTTAGCAGAACAGGTTAAACATCCAATCCTCTTCATCCTTAACAATCGTGAAGACGCCTCATACTTTTACGATGATCTGGTTAATTTAAAAACCGGCACCCCATTATTCTTTTTCCCATCATCATACAAAAGGGTCTTGCAGTATGACAGTCCTGATCAGGAAAACATTATATTAAGAACCGAAGTACTTCATAATCTAAAGAACAAAAAAGATCTGACCATGGTCAGCTATCCTGAAGCCATATCCGAAAAAGTTATAACGGCCGAAGGACTATCATCAAATACATTCCCTGTAAAAATAGGGGACAAACTATCAATCGAATTTCTCAACGACATGCTTTTTGAATACGGATTCGAGCAGGTAGACTTCGTTATAGCACCCGGACAATATTCCATAAGAGGAAGCATCATCGACATATTCTCCTTTTCAGGGAAAGACCCATACCGATTAGATTTACTTGGAGACCAGATAGATACAATAAGAACATTCGATATAGACGATCAGACTTCAAGAGAAAAAATTGATCAGATAGTTATCATCCCAAACATTCAGACAGAAAATAAAGAAGAAAAAAGAGAAGACTTTTTAAATTTTCTTCCAAAGGGAACTATTATCGTCATTCAGGAAATATCCCTTGTAAGTGACACAATAGGCTCCTTTATTAAAAAAATCAACGAAAAAGAAGGCAACCTTACAGATGTGAAGCAAATGATAACAGACAAAGAGGACTTTCTTAAAGGTCTGGAAAATCGAACTATTCTGCAAACAGGAAGCAACGACTTTTATTTATCCTCCGTTACCGTACTTTTTCATACACAGCCACAGCCTGTATTCCATAAAAATTTTGAATTACTTAGCACAGATCTACAGAAAAAAGAAAACGAAGGATATAACAACTTCATTCTTTCATCAACCGAAAAACAAATAGAAAGACTGCGCTCAATTTTCAAAGACCAGAAGCAGGATGTGAAATTCACCGGTTTATGTCACACATTAAATGAAGGTTTCATAGAAAAAGATCTGAGAATAAGCTGTTACACTGACCACCAGATTTTTGAAAGATACCATAGATTTAAAACCGACAATCATCAGGAAGAAAAAGAAAAAATTACCATAAGAGAACTTGGTAAACTACACCCAGGTGATTATGTTGTACATATAGACCACGGAATAGGGAAATTTACCGGTCTTGTAAAAACAGAAATGAACGGAAAAATGCAGGAAGTCATCAGGTTACTATACAAAAACAACGATGTTCTTCTGGTAAGCATACATTCACTCCACAGACTATCGAAATACAAAGGGAAGGACGGAATAGAACCTAAAATCAGTAAATTAGGCGGAGGAGCATGGCAAAAGTTAAAAGACCGCACAAAAAAGAAAGTTAAAGACATAGCACGTGAACTTATAGCCCTTTATGCAAAACGAAAAGAAGAAAAAGGATTTGCCTTCTCTCCTGACACCTATATGCAAAAAGAACTTGAAGCCTCCTTCATCTTTGAAGACACACCCGATCAGGAAAAAGCCACACAATCATTCAAAGAAGACATGGAAAGCAACATGCCCATGGATCGTCTGATATGCGGAGACGTAGGATTCGGAAAAACGGAAATTGCCATTCGTGCAGCATTTAAAGCCGTAGCCGACAACAAACAGGTTGCTATACTTGTGCCAACAACAATACTGGCACTTCAGCACTACCGAACATTCTCCGAGAGACTAAAAGACTTTCCTGCCAACATCGAATATGTCAGCCGTCTAAAGTCACCAAAAGAAATAAAAGACATAATTAAAAAAACAAAAGAAGGTAAAGTCGACATATTAATAGGAACACACAGACTAATAGGTAAAGACGTAGGCTTCAAAGACCTGGGTTTATTAGTCGTAGATGAAGAACAAAAATTCGGAGTCTCAGTAAAAGAAAAGCTAAAAAGGCTAAAAGTCAACGTCGACACACTTACAATGACAGCCACACCTATTCCACGCACACTTCAATTTTCGTTAATGGGAGCTCGCGACCTCTCTATTATTCAGACACCACCACCAAACCGATATCCCATTATAACCGAAGTTCAGACATTAAACGAAGAAATAATAAAAAATGCCATAAATTACGAGATCGCCAGAAACGGACAGGTATTCTTTATTAACAACAGAATACAAAACATTTACGAAATAGAAAATTTCATAAATAAAATAGTTCCCGGAGCAAAAACAAAAGTTGCACATGGTCAGATGGAAGGACCTAAATTAGAGAAAATAATACTCGATTTTATAAACGGAGAATATGATGTATTAATATCCACCACCATTGTAGAATCAGGACTTGACATACCAAATGCCAATACAATCTTCATAAATCACGCCGAGAACTTCGGATTAAGTGACCTGCATCAGTTAAGAGGCCGTGTAGGACGATCCAACAAAAAAGCATTTTGTTATCTTCTTGCTCCTCCACTTGCAACACTCACAAGCGAAGCCTGTCGTCGTTTACAAGCCATCGAAGAATTCTCTGATCTGGGCTGCGGATTCAACATAGCCATGCGTGACCTTGACATCCGCGGAGCCGGAAACCTGCTGGGAGCAGAACAAAGCGGATTTATTGCCAACATCGGATTTGAAACATACCACCGCATACTTGATGAAGCCATAAATGAATTAAAACAGGATGAATATAAAGACCTGTATAAAGAAGAAGAAGAAAAAAGCGGGAAACAACTAAATTATGTAAATGACTGCCAGGTTGACACAGAGCTGGAATTATTATTCCCCGACAGTTATATCCAAAGTGTATCAGAGCGCATGCTTTTATACCGTCAGTTAGATAATATCCAGGACGAAGAAAGTCTTAAACAGTATAGATTAAACCTGACAGACCGTTTCGGAGAACTTCCCAAACAAAGTCAGGAGCTACTTGAAGTAGTACATCTCAGATGGCTGGCCATAGAACTTGGAATAGAAAGAATAATCCTAAAAAACAAAAAAATGATCTGCTTCTTCATTTCAGATCAGAAATCATCATACTATCAGACACCTGTTTTTTCAAACTTTTTAAAATACATTCAGATACATGCTGATAAATGTAAAATAAAAGAAAAGAAAGAAAAATTAAGGATGAGCATTAATTCAATAGAAACCATAGATGAAGCAAAAAAAGCACTTTCAGAGATAAAAAATATAAGTTGACTTTAATATTTTTATACTATAACTTTACACTCTGTTTTTTAAAAATTTATTAAATCCCGTCATGAATAAAATTGCTGTATTTCCAGGATCATTCGACCCATTTACATTAGGTCATAAAAATCTGATGCAACGTGCATTACCTATATTCGATAGAATCATTATCATGGTAGGATATAATTCCTCAAAGAATTCATTTTTCGACCTTGACACACGCATGAGTTGGATAAAAAAAATTTTTAAAGATAACCCTAAAGTAGAAATAACAAAATATGACGGAATCACTGTCAATTTCTGCAAAGAATCAGGAGCAAGATATATTTTACGCGGAATCAGAAATGCTACAGACCTCGGATACGAAAAAACAATAGCACAGACAAATAAAATGCTAAACAGTGAAATAGAAACCATCTTTCTTTTAACGCCCCCGGAATACACTAATGTCAGCTCATTAATCGTACGCGATATATTAATTCACGGAGGTGATGCCAGCTGTTTTATGCCTAAAGAAATAAGCTCGCAGGAATTAAAAGCAGGACGTAATTTATTTTAGTTCAAACGTTTTAGCCCTAACTTTTTTCCCATTATTTCATATAAAGAGTAACAAGAACCTTCAGACTGCGATAAGTCGAATCATATACCTCCTTCAACTGATTACATGAAAACCATCGAACTGCTGATATATCTTCCTCCGTCTGAGGTGTTATACATTCATCCTCATTCAAAGCCATCTCAAACCAAAAAGTCTTCTTAACAACCCAGTTATTATCCTCCTTAATAAACGGAGAACGATAAAGATGTATTGTAGAAGGTAATTGTTTAACAATTTCATGATGGCAAATGCCACACTCCTCTGAGACTTCTCTCAAAGCAGTTTTTTCCGGTGTTTCCCCCTTCTCCATTTTACCCTTAGGTAAATCCCAACGACCAAGTTTTTTTATAAACAACAGCTGATCATTATTATTCATTACAACTCCTCCGGCAGCAGGCAAAGATGTAAAATTCTCAAAAATTTTATGAAACATTTTCTCCGAAAGTGAACAAAACACATCTTTATCCTTTTGCAAAGATTCCTTCTCAAGGGATTCAAGAAAACGAAAAAAATCACCCACACAATTAATTCTGACATTTTTGTCTGAATTATTTATAACAGAATTGTCTCTGTTTAAGAGAAACGAAATACTATATTCATTAAAAAAAACTTTGTACATTTGCAGACAATTAGTGATTAAACATAGCAAAATGAAAGACATTCAACTTAAGACAACAAAAGAACTATTGCAAATTAACACAATAAAACTTCAACCGTCAAACCCTTTCACATGGGCTTCGGGCTGGAAAGCTCCAATATACTGTGATAATCGCAAAATACTTTCTTATCCTAAAACAAGGACATTTATCCGTAATCAGTTCGTAAAAATCATAAAAGAGAAATATCCCGATGTAGAAATGATAGCCGGAGTAGCCACCGGAGCTATCGCATACGGAGTACTTGTAGCACAGGAAATGGGATTACCATCAATTTATGTTCGCTCCAAACCAAAAAATCACGGTCTTGAAAACCTCATAGAAGGAGACTTAAGGCCAGGGCAAAAGGTAGTTATCATTGAAGATCTTGTTTCAACAGGGAAAAGCAGTCTTAATGCAGCAAAAGCTATTTCTGATTTCGGAGGAAATGTGTTGGGAATGGTAGCTATATTTACTTACGGATTCCCAATAGCTACAAAAAACTTTGAAAAAGCAGGCATTGAGCTAACTACACTTAGTAACTATCAGGTACTTATAAATATAGCCAAAGAAAACGGAGACATAAAAGAATCAGATATGGAGTCATTAAATCAATGGCGTAAAGATCCTGAACACTGGGGACTATAAAAAAAATAGATTTTCATAATTAAAATATTTGTCTATATTAAAAAAGGCAGCAGACAAAACAAAATATAAAAAGTACTATTAATGAGTCTTCAAAAATACGTGAGTGAAATAAAATTTATTGATCAAAATCAGGATGTAATTTATAATTACCTGTCAGATTTCAAAAATTTTGCTTCCTTCTTCAACGAAACTGCACTTGCAAAAATATCTGAAAAAATACCACAGATAAAAATCAGCAATTTTGAATTTGATTCTGATTCATGCCGATTTAACATTTTAAAAATGGGACACACAGAAATCCGAATAATCAATAGAGCACCATCAAAAAACATTAAAATGTCCAATTTAAACGGAGCACCCTTTGGTTTCACCTTCTGGATTCAGCTATTACCGGTTTCACCATACCGTACAAAAATAAAACTAACTATGCATGCTGAATTAACAGAGATGATAAAAATGCTGGTACACAAAAAACTAACAAAAGGCATTAATCAACTGGCAGACACTCTTACAAAAATTCCGTATCGTTAAAAAAGAAGTCCAGGCAATATGCTTGAACTAAAAATATATCAATAAACTGATTGGCACAAGCATCTTCGTTTGTGCCATTATAAAAATTTGACTTCTTTAAAATTATAAGTATTAACTTTCCCCGTCACCTCCTCAATCTGCAACTGTCCTATATCATTCACACCAACAATCTTTCCTTTATATTGGTGATTTTCATCCTTATAATCACACCATTCATTAATGCGATAGAGATATTTCAGAAACCTCATATCCAGATCATCATACTTCCCGTCAATAAGTTTTTGATAATAAAAATCCATTTTATTCAATAATGCATCAAGCATTTTAGTCAGATCATAATCCTTTCCGGTAATTTTTTTCATTGACACGGGATTAGGAGCATCAGAAAGAAAAGCCGTCTGATTAATATTCAAACCAATTCCTACTACTGACCAGAAAATATTTTTCTGCATAACAGCATTCTCTATAAGAATTCCACAAATCTTATGATCACCTACATATATATCATTAGGCCACTTAATATAAATATCATCAACATAATCATTAAGAAAAGACACAACACCAAGACTTACCACTTTCGATATCATAAATTGCTTCTGAATTTCCACAACAGAAGGCTTAATAAAAATTGAAAAAGTAAGATTCTTACCCTTTTCACTCTCCCATTGATTATTTAATTGTCCCCTTCCAGCCGTCTGATTATACGTCAAAAAGACAGTTCCTGGTTCGACCTCTTTATCAGAGAGTTGCGAAATGGCATAAAGATTGGTACTTTGCACCTCAGGAACAGAAATAATTGTGCTTCCAACATATCGTTTTTGCATATTTTTATCAGAATTAATTAAATAAACTATATTTTTAAGAACCAATTAATTGCTATTCTATATTTAAACGATAAAATAAACTAAAAAATCTATATTTGTACTACTAATTATTATATATGAATCAAAAGCAACAGGAAAATAACAGCACTTCAAAATTACTGCATTCAGTCATAGAAGGAATTGAAGAAAAAAAAGGAATTGATATTGTAAAAATAGATTTTACAAAAATTAATTATTCTGAATGTAAATATTTTGTAATTTGTCAGGGAAATTCTACCGTTCAGGCAGAATCTATTGCCCAGTCAGTAGAAGAAACAGTTGAAAAAAAGACAGGAGAAACAGCTTGGCACAAAGATGGATACAAAAATGCAATATGGATATTACTGGACTACGGAGATGTAATGGTTCATGTTTTTCAAAAAGATGCCCGCAAATTTTATGATCTGGAAAATCTCTGGGCCGATGCAACAATAGAAAAAATAGAAACAGAAAATTAATACAAATGCAAAAAAATACAAAAAACAAGAAAAAATTTTATTCTCCTTTTTTTCAAAAAAAAGGGAACTCTCCAAAAATAAATCCATACTGGATCTATGGTCTTGCAATCCTCGCTTTTTTTGCAATCCAATATTTCAGCTTTGGAGGATCACCCATTGAAACAAATTGGCAATATGTAAAAAATACCATGATCAAAAATCATGATATTGATAAAATAGAAATCATAAATAAAGAAAAAGCCGAAATATATCTAAAAAAGGACAGCTACAATGATTATACAAAAAAGTTAGATAAAGGACTGAATCCTCCTGCAAAAGAAGGTCCTCATTTTTTCTTTAATATAGGATCTGTAGAAACATTCAATGACAACCTAAATACAGCAGAAAAAGATTATCTTGAAGATGAGAAAATTCCTGTTAATTACAAAGTAGTACGTAATTATATGGGTGAAATTTTCACCTGGATATTCCCCTTTCTGATAATCATTCTTCTATGGTGGTGGATCTTCAAACGAATGAGCAAAGGCAGTACAGGAGCCGGAGGAGGAGGAGCCGGAGGTATATTCAATGTAGGAAAATCACAGGCAAAAGTATTTGAAAAAGGATCAAAAGTAGACGTCTCATTTAAAGACGTAGCAGGTCTGGCCGAAGCAAAACAGGAAGTAGAGGAAATTGTTGAATTTCTTAAACATCCTTTAAAATACACAAAACTGGGAGGTAAAATTCCAAAAGGAGCCCTGCTTATAGGACCTCCGGGAACAGGAAAAACATTACTGGCAAAAGCCGTAGCAGGAGAAGCTAATGTACCGTTCTTCTCAATGTCCGGATCAGACTTCGTTGAGATGTTCGTCGGAGTGGGAGCATCTCGTGTAAGAGATCTGTTTAAACAGGCAAAAGCAAAAGCTCCATGCATAGTCTTCATAGACGAAATAGACGCAATAGGAAGAGCCAGAGGGAAAAATCCCAATATGGGATCAAATGATGAAAGAGAAAACACATTAAACCAGTTACTAACAGAGATGGACGGTTTTGACACCAATTCAGGGGTCATAATTCTTGCTGCAACAAACCGTGCCGATGTACTTGATCATGCTCTAATGCGTGCAGGTCGTTTTGATCGTCAGATTCAGGTAGAATTACCTGATTTAAATGAACGTAAAGAAATATTTCAGGTACATCTAAAACCTATTAAATCATCAGAAGAAGTAAACGCTAAATTTTTGGCAAAACAGACTCCGGGGTTTTCAGGTGCCGATATAGCCAATGTTTGTAACGAAGCAGCTTTAATAGCAGCCCGCTACAACAAATCAAGCGTAACAAAACAAGATTTTCTGGATGCTGTTGACAGAATAGTCGGAGGACTGGAAAAGAAAAACAAAATCATCTCAAAAGATGAGAAAAAAAGAATTGCCTTCCACGAAGCTGGTCATGCAACTATCAGCTGGATGCTTAAATACGCACACCCTCTGGTGAAAGTAACAATTGTTCCAAGAGGAAAAGCACTGGGAGCTGCATGGTATCTGCCCGAAGAAAGAGCACTAATAACCAAGGAACAAATGCTGGATGAAATGTGTTCAACACTCGGAGGAAGAGCAGCCGAACAAATAATATTTAAAAGCATATCATCAGGAGCACAAAATGATCTTGAAAAAGTAACCAAGCAGGCCTATGCCATGATCAGCATATTTGGCATGAGTGAGAAAGTAGGCAATTTTAGCTATTACGATTCAACAGGTCAGAATGATTATGGTTTTACAAAACCATATAGTGAGAAGACAGCAGAGCTGATAGATCAAGAAGCAAAAATCTTAGTAGACACCCAATATAAAAGAGCAATTGAAATCCTTAACAATAGCCACAAAGGACATGAAAAATTAGCTCAGAGATTAATGGAAAAAGAAGTTATATTTGGTGAAGACCTGAAAGAAATATTCGGGAAAAGACCATGGGACAAAGAAGAATCAGAAGACGAAGATACAGACGAGAGAAAATCTGTTGATACAAAAGACAAAAAAAAGCAACCATCAATAAAATCATCTCAAAAATCATCTGAGACATCTGATACTTCAGTAGCCACCGCTGTCGCAAGTGCAGCAGTAACAGCAACAGATAATTTATCTAAAAAAAGTACATCTGACGAATTGACAACAGCTACTTCTAATAAAACAACAAATGATGTACCCTCTAATAAGACTTCAGACAAAACAGAAACAGAAACAGAAACAGAACAAAAACAAAACTAAAATATAAGATGTCCTCCGCGAGAGAAAATATTTTAAACAGAATCTTTGAAGTCAAGGAAAAAAGAGAACAGGTAGTATTAGAAAAACCTGATTTTGAATCGCCTATTTATGTAGAATCCGACAAACCTGCTCCTGAAAGATTCAAAGAGAATCTGGAAAAAGTAGGAGGCAAAGTCTATAGGTTCAATGATTTCACTGAAGCTGTAGACGAAATAAAAAAAATGTCAGATGAAGAAAAATGGGACCCACTTTTTTGCAAAGACAAAAAGATACAAGAATTTCTTAAAGGAAAAGTGCCATTCACTGACGCAGAAAAAGATTTTGTAAAATTAAAAGTAGGAATCACTCCTTGTGAATTTCTAATCACCCACTTAGGTTCAGCGATGATTAGTTCGTCAGGAGATTCAGGACGAAGACTTCACATATATCCTATAACTCACATAATACTGAGCCACGAAGGCCAATTAGTAGATCATCTTGAAGATGCCATAAATGGAATGATTAAAAAATACGGAGAATCATTACCTTCTATGATATCAACTATTACAGGACCAAGTCGCAGTGCCGACATTGAGAAAACCCTAATTAAAGGAATGCATGGTCCCAAAAGATTTTTTGTTTTTTTGTGTCATAAACCCTTTTAAACTAAAAAAAATGGAAAAAGATTATCTAAAAGTATTCACAACAAACCAGACATACAAGGCAGATATTGCCCATGATCTTTTAGAAAACAATAAAATAGTAAACGTAATATTAAATCAAAAGGATTCAGCAATCGCAACTTTTGGAGAAATAAACGTTTATGTCCATAAAAAAGATAAAGAAAAAGCTCTGGAAATATTAAAAAATCTTGAGGAATAACTTCCTTCCTTTATTTAAATTATACTAACAGAACACCTTAAAAACAGAGTCAAAGAATTCTGTTGGTATAATTTTTTTGATTTAAAAGAAACATAAATGAAAAATTTACTTATCCGATCAATTACCGGAATTGCTTTAGTTATACTTATTTTAGGAGGAATATATCTTAGCAAATACACATTTGCTCTGCTATTTCTTATTATTATGATCGGCTCTCTCTCTGAATTTTTTCGTTTTTTCCGTACTTCCGAAATTCATCCCCTCACCAATTTTTCAATACTCATCGGAGGGCTATTTTTTCTTTTAACATTTCTTATTGCCTCAAGAATTATCTCACCGCTATATTATCTGCTATTCCCTGTCTCTATATTATTTTTTCCGGGATACGAACTATTCAGAAAAAGTGAAAACAACATATCAAATATAGCAACCGGTATTTTAGGATTAAGTTACATAGCAATTCCATTCTGTCTTTCTAATTACATTGTATTTAAAAACGGAATATATAACAGCTTTCCCATGATTTTTCTTTTCATTTTAATATGGACTAATGATACAGGAGCCTATATGGTAGGCATGAGTATAGGAAAACATAAATTATTTCCGCGAATATCCCCTAAAAAATCATGGGAAGGTCTATTCGGAGGAATTATTCTAACCATAATTGTCTCACTAATATTTGTTATACTAAGACAAAACATTTCCGTTTTTAACGGCATAATTACAGGTATTATAGTCTCTGTATCATCAGTTTTTGGTGATTTCGCAGAATCCATGCTCAAACGAAGCTTTAACATAAAAGACAGCGGACGGATCATTCCCGGTCACGGAGGATTCCTGGACCGATTCGACTCCCTTCTATTCGCAGTTCCCGTCTACCTTTGCTACATAAAGCTATCCGGAATA
>JAENXA010000183.1 GCA_016649735.1 Prolixibacteraceae bacterium
ACAAGAGAACGTGCATCAATAACTTCAGCACTCATATTGTATTTTTCCTGAAGTATATCAGCTGCATCAATAGCACGATAAAGAGTTGCACCTATACTAAGTATAGTAACATCTTTTCCCTCGCGTTTGATATCAGGCTCTCCCAGAGGAATTTCATAATATTCCTTAGGCACGCCACCCTTATGGAAACGTTCGCCCATATCATATATACGCTGACTTTCAAAAAATATAACAGGATCAGTTCCCTGCAACGCTGCATTAAGCATACCCTTTGCATCATAAGGAGTAGTCGGGAATACAACCTTCAGTCCGGGAATATGAGTAAACAATGCTGTCCAGTCCTGCGAATGCTGCGCACCGTATTTGGAACCTATGGAAACCCTGAGAACAATAGGCAGCTTAATAACATTACCACTCATAGCCTGCCATTTAGGCATCTGGTTAAAGATTTCATCTCCGGCACGTCCCATAAAATCACAATACATAATTTCAGGAACTACACGTCCGCCGCACATTGCATAACCTATGGAAACACCAACAATAGCAGCCTCAGCAATAGGAGCATTAAAGAAACGATGATAAGGAAGAGCCTCTGTCAATCCACGGTATACTGCATAAGCACCACCCCAGTCACGATTATCTTCTCCAAAAGCAATCATTGTAGGATCCTTGTAGAAACGATCGACAATAGCTTCAAACAAACCATCACGAAGTGCAAAAGTTTTCATTTTGGAATAAGGTTTCCCGTTTTCATCAAAAGCAAAACGTTCTTTTTTAGCTAAAGATTTAACACGCGGATTCTCTTCCATAGGATGATTAACCTCAGGTTTACGGTCTTCCATCTTATCAACAGAACCATTGGAATACATCATTCCACTGATCTGTTCAGGATCCATACGGGGAGAAATTTCATCATTGGTAGATAACTTCAATCCCCATTCCATTAATTCTGTATTCTCTTTCTTTATATTATCCAGCTCTTCCTGTGTTGCAATACCAGCACTTATAAGTTCCTTACCGAACCACTGAATTGAATCATTCTTTTCCCATTCTTCAATTTCCTCCTTTGTACGATAAGAAGAAGAATCTGATGGTGAATGACCGCAATAACGATATGTAACAATATCTAAAAGTACCGGTCCTTTTTTATCTTTAAGTAATTCGCGTTTTCTTCTGTAAACATCGATAACAGCCAGAGGATTATATCCGTCAACACGTTCGGAATACATCTGACTTTCGCAAACACCTGCACCTATACGTGCCGGATCATGATATCCCATAGTCTCACCTAATGTCTGACCGCCCATGCCATAGAAATTATCCATAACATTTATAATCAATGGAAGACCACCTTTCATATCACCTTCCCATAATTTTCTGTACTGATCCATGGTTGAGAAAACCAACCCTTCCCATACAGGACCACATGAAAGAGAAGCATCACCTATATTTGCAACAACGATTCCTTTTTTACGGTTTACTTTCTTGTAAAGAGCAGCACCTACTGATATAGTACCTGAGCCACCAACAATAGCATTATTGGGATAGATTCCGAACGGAGTAAAAAATGCATGCATGGAGCCACCAAGACCTCTATTGAAACCGGTCTTTCTGGCAAAAGTTTCTGCCATAGTTCCGTAAAGTAAAAAATGAATAGCCATTTCCTTTACAGTACCCTTGAAATTAGCCTTGACAGGAGCAAATGTTTCTCCGTCAAAATGACTTTCCATAATCTTTGTCAATTCATCATCAGACAATTTATTTATAGCTGATAATCCTTTTGCAATAATTTCTCCGTGAGAACGGTGGGAACCGAAAATAAAATCGTCTACTCCCAGAGTATAAGCCATACCAACAGCAGCAGCTTCCTGTCCCAGAGACAAATGAGCCGGCCCTGGATGATTATACTTAATTCCATTATATTCACCTTTAATCTTAATGTTGTTAATCATGGTTTCAAACTCACGAATAGCAGACATATCATGGTAAATATTCAGAAATTCCTGTTTGGAAAAATTAGCTTTCTCATCTTTAACACTCTTTTGATATTGGTTGACAGCAATCGGGGTAAAGTTAATTTTCCCCGGCTTCCTGACTTCTTTAGGATCAATAAATTCTGATTTTGGCATAATAATCAATTTTATTGTTTCTCCCAGCAGGAGAAACTTATTTTACTTTATTTATATTTTAAAATTCAAAAATAGTTTCACGAATAATTTCACTCACAGTAGGATGAGGAAAAACCAATTCTTTAACATCCTGAACTCTAAGCTGAGCTTCTATTAAAGCACATGCACCCCAGATAATTTCAGAACAACTTCCACCCACCATATGAACTCCGAGAATTTCTCCGTATTTTTTACCGGCAATAATTTTACAAAATCCGTCTTTGCCTTCATTTTCAATTACAAAACGTCCGGCATAAGCCATCGAAAGACTACGTACTTCAACTTCAATTCCTTTAGCTTTAGCAGCAGCTTCTGTTAAACCGACACTTGCACACTCAGGATGAGTATAAACAACTCCCGGGATAGCATCATAACGCATATTATCCTTATTCCCGAGAATATTATTAACTACTACAATTGCTTCACGACTTGCCGTATGTGCCAGCTGTGAAAAGCCGGTGATATCTCCTGCTGCAAAAACATTAGGAACATTAGTACGACAGTGAGAATCCACCTTTATACCTCTGCGTGTAAAATCTACACCAAGACTTTCAAGACCGATACCTGCAACATTAACACGACGACCAACGCTTAACAGTACTTGATCTCCTTTTATGGAAGAAGTCTTTCCATCTTTTTCAAAAAATACTTCCTTACCTTTCAGTGAAGTAACTTTAGCCTGAAGATAATAATCCACTCCTCTCTTTGTAAACTCTTTTCTAACAAAAGCAGCTACATCTTCGTCAATACCATTTAATATTTCCGGCAACATTTCTATAACAGTAACCTTAGATCCCATAGCATTAAAGAAATCTGCAAATTCACCACCTATAACACCTCCGCCTATAATTACCAGATTTTTAGGAATTTCCTTCAGCTTAAGTATTTCACGATTAGTAAGTATTTCATTAGGATCCAGTCCGGGAATAGGAGGGACAGCTGCTTCAGAACCGGTGCAGACCAGTAAATTAACAGCCTTAAATTCCTTACCGTCAGCAGATATAGTAATACCTTCAGTATTTTTACCTTTAATTACGGCTTCAGACATAACCACATCAACTTTCGCCCGTTTCATTTTTGCTCCGACCCCGGAAACCAATTTTTTTGTAATTTTATCTTTCCGCTTCATTATTTTATCAAAATCAATAGAAAGATTCTCAACACCAATGCCATATTTGGATGCTTCACGTGCAGATTCCAAAACTTTTTCTGACATCAGTAAAGTTTTTGTTGGGATACAACCTTCATTAAGACAAACTCCACCAAGAGCTCTCTTATCAAAAAGAATAACTTTCAATCCTTTTTTACCGGCAAGCTCGGCACCTACGTATCCTGCAGGACCACCGCCTATAATAGCTAAATCGTATAATGCACTCATATTATAATGTCATATTTTCAATTTGATCTTTAATTTCTTTCAAAAAACG
>JAENXA010000214.1 GCA_016649735.1 Prolixibacteraceae bacterium
GACCTTAAGATTACATCTTTTATTCGTTATGCTCTTGATTAATTAGATACAAAATTTATATAAAAAACAATTTATTGAAACTACAGATTTTTCTTACAATGTATCGTCCTGAAAAAGTTTTCAGGTTTTGATACAATAATAAATTAAAAAAACAATACAACCCAAAGTTAACTTTGGGTTGTATTGTTTTTTATAGATATGTCTAAAATCCTATTTGCCTATAGATAAGGTAATAAAAAAGTATATCAACTTTTAAAATTAGATAGCAAATACTTTTTTACTGCACTCCTGTCTGGTTTTCCACCGGGAGTCTGAGGTATTTTACAAATAAAAATAAATTGTCTGGGAACTTCATATTTATCAAGCATCCCGTAACAAATTCTCTCTATATTTTGTTTTACCCCTTCATCTCTACTCCCTTCTATAATCATCACCAGCTGTTGTCCTAAATTCTCATGAGAGAGACATGATATCATAAACGATTGGGATATTTCTTTCTCAATCTTTTTTTCTATCAGCTCGGGAGAAAATTTAATTCCGCCTAAGATTATAATATTATCTGACCGACCAAGAATACGAAAAGTTGAATTGTCTTTCAATTCTGCAAGATCAGTAGTCTGCAAAAATCCACCCGGAAGACCGGGCTCATATATTTTAAGACAACCTTTATCTGAAAGTTCTACTTTAACATTATCCATACAAGAATACCATTCCCCGGCATCTGATCCGTTTAATGCACAAATGGCAATATGTGTAGCCGTCTCAGTCATGGCATAGCCCACGTAACACAAAACCAAAGATAAAGACAATCTCTTTTCAAGGGATAAAGGGATACTGCTTCCACCCAAAAGTAACTGATGAATATGCTGCAGTTTTTTCTCTCCATCTGTAGAATCCAGAATTTTAATCACCTGATTGGGAACCATAGCTGCAAATTCAAAATCATAATTTTCTAAAGAATATAAAGGGTCTGACGGATCAGCTATATATAGATCAATTTTACCTATAAGAGCTCTTACAATCATAAGTTTACCGGCAATATAACGTGTAGGCAGACAATGAAGTACACGATCACCTTCATTAAGATGAAAATAATTTATAGTACGAATGGCACTATTTGCAACAAACTCTTTTTTAAGACAAATTTCCTTTGGAGATCCCGTACTTCCAGATGTATGAACTGTAATAAAATCTGCAGCAGAATACCATTGTTTTAAAAACTCAAGAAATTCCTTTTTCCACCACAATAAATTTTCAGCTTTTAAACAAAGAAGATCCTTCAACCGGACTTTTTCACCATTCAGTAAAAAGAAAGAAGGAAACATATTATTTTCCATAAGTCAAACCTTGTTTTTCACCCGGCAAACCAAATTTTTCTAAAGGATCATATTCAAGATTCCCGTTTCTGATTTTCAAAGGTGATGGAATATTATCGGTAAACAGCTTACCTGTTCCCAATCCCTGAGGAATTCTGACAGACTTGGTATAAGTCCATTGAGCAATGGCATTAAGTCCTATATTTGTCTCAAGATAAGATGTAATCCACCACCCTATCGAACGCTCTTCTGAAAGATGAATCCACTCTTCACATCCTGCGATACCTCCGTGAAGACTTGGTTTTAACACTAAATAAGCAGGACGAATTTTATCCAGCAAAGCCTTTTTTTGTTTAAGATCATTTACACCTATGAGCTCCTCATCAAGAGCAATAGGAACAGTTGATTTTTTACAAATCTGCTCCATAAGATCCCATTCCCCTGCCATTATAGGCTGCTCGATTGAATGAATATCAAGACTCTCCAGTTTTTTTAATTTCTGAAATATATTACCACTGTTAAAAGCCCCGTTAGCATCAACACGCAGAGTAACTTTCCCAAAAGAATATGTTTCCCGGATTTCATGCAATAACGACATTTCCTCATCAAAATCTTTATGACCGATTTTTATTTTAATACAATGGAAGCCTGCCTTTAATTTCTCTTTTATCTGCTCTTGCATTTTTGAAATTGTGTCCATCCATATTAACCCGTTTATGGGGATTGTTCCTTTTCCCAAAGTAAAAGAAGAAGGGAAAAGTATACGATTTCCTCCGTTTCTTAAATCAGTTAATGCTACTTCAAAAGCAAATCTTACAGAAGATATATTTCTTAAAAGATCCGGATTTTCAATATATTTTTCAGTATTAAGGCATATATCTGATAAAACTTTTTCAACCTCCTCTGTAGTTTCACGACTTAACCCCGGAAGAGGGCCACATTCTCCGATTCCTGTTTTCCCGTCTTCGAGAAAAAACAAATACCAGCCCTTGCGAAGAGTATATATTCCGCGTGAAGTTCCTGCCGGAACTTTAAAATGTATTTCGTATCTTTTATAATAAGCAGAAATCATCTTATCATTTTATTTTCATGGAAATTTAGGAAATTTATCAAAGTCAGGGTCTCTTTTTTCCAAAAAGGCATTCTTCCCTTCCTGTGCCTCTTCAGTCATATAATACAACAATGTGGCGTTACCGGCAAATTCCTGCAGACCAACCTGTCCGTCAAGTGCAGCATTCATCCCAAGCTTTGTCATACGCAAAGCAAGCGGACTACGTTTTTTAATTTGATCTGCCCATTCTACAACTTCATCTTCAAGACGATCAAGAGGAACTACTTTATTTACCATACCCATCTGCATTGCTTCTGCTGCAGAATACTGACGACACAAAAACCAAATTTCACGTGCTTTCTTCTGTCCTACTATGCTGGCCAGATAAGAAGATCCCAATCCTGCATCAAAGCTTCCTACCTTTGGACCTGTTTGCCCGAATATAGCATTTTCACTGGCAATTGTAAGATCACAAACCAGATGAAGAACATGTCCTCCTCCTATTGCATAGCC
>JAENXA010000101.1 GCA_016649735.1 Prolixibacteraceae bacterium
TTAAGTTTATTAATAAAGAAGAAGTTTTAAAAATATTAAAACACCAATGTCTAAAGTACTCTCTATTCTTTAAACAAGTCGGTAATTTTAACATACCTTATACAAAACAATAGCTCATTAAATTTTAAACAACAAAGGACTTACAACGTATCAAATACGGTAAGTCCTTTGTTTGAACTATCAAACCTGGAAGTTATTCAACTCCCCAGTTGTGGTTGGCCCTGTTTCCCATTTCGAGAACCAGGTTTCCTCCATTTTCAAGGTCTTCGTAACTAAAACAGGGTCTGTTGAGCGGCTTTCCGTTTAGCGTAGCGGACTGAATATATTTATTTTCGTCAGATGCATGATGAGCCTCAATTTCAAATATCTTACCATTGTCCAATTGAATTTTAACATCCCGAAACAGCGGACTACCAATACTGTATTCCGGTTTGCCCGGCGTTACCGGATAAAAACCCATAGACGAAAATACCACAAAAGAAGACAGTCCCCCGCCATCCTCGTCTCCCGGAACTCCTTCCACATCATTGCGAAACCACTCTTTCAGTAATTTTCTGACCAATTTCTGTGTCTTCCAGGGTTTACCGGCATAGTTATACAGGTAAGGGATATGCAACGACGGTTCATTGGCCATTGAAAACTGACCGACATTTCCCGTGTGATCGGGAAGCTGAGTATAGAAAGCCACTTTCCCTTTACCCAAAGGAGTGGCAAACATAGTGTCCAGATTTTTCAAGAAAGCTTCCTTTCCTCCCATCAAATGAATCAGATCGGGAATATTTTGCTGAACATCCCAGCGATAAATCCAACCGTTATTCTCATCATAGTAGTCGCGGTCTCCCAGTCCTCCGGAGAAAACATAATCAAATGGCTCTATAAACTTTCCTTTCGCATCTTTCGGATGAAAGAAACCAGTCTTCGGATTAAACAGATTCCGGTAATTAAAAGAACACTTCAGAAAATAAGCAGCATCATCAGTTTTGCCAAGTTCTTTCGCAATTTGAGAAAGACACCATTCATCGTAAGAAGTTCCCAAAGTCACCGCAACAGCCTGCCGGCGTTCAAACGGATTTACTTCCGGATTTGTTTCTTTTTCTCCCGGCCAAAGTGCCGGTACATATCCATGATCTTTATAAAACTGGTCTAGCTTTCCAGCCGGTTTCCCGGACCAGGGAGCCAGTGTTTTTTCCGTAATTGCATTTTTACAGGCTTCATATGCCTTTTCTATGTCAAAATTTCGCAGACCTTTCCGATAGGCATCCAACACCGAAGCAACACCGTGATTTGAATTCATCCGTCGGCTGTCTCCCGTGATTTCGGGAAAAATAGGCATCCACAGATGATTCATTTGTTCAGACATCAAAACAAAAGAATTCAGTATATCTTCTTCTTTTTTGGGATCGAGCAATATTCGTAAAGGATGAAGTGCACGATATGAATCCCAGATCCAGTCATCGGTATAAAACGGGCGTCCCTGATCATTATGAACTTTCCCGTCAAAAGCACTGTAGTACCGACCATCCTCAGAAATGCATACGGGACGTTCATAACACCTGTAAAGTGACGTGTAAAAGACGACCTTCTCATTCTCAGTTCCTCCGTCAACAGTAATCTTTCCCAAAGCTTTATTCCATACAGCACGCCCCTCGGCCTGCAGAGAAGCCAGGCTTTTCCCCTGCACTTCCCGTTCCATATTCTTTTTTGCCTGAGCAACATCGATAAAGGATACTCCGTATTGCAGCTGCAGATCCTTTGTCCCTGACGGATAACGCAAAACAAGACAGGCATTCTTCCCTTCTGCATTTGTCTTATTTTCCAGGTGATTATCTGAAAGTACCGAAACCTTCTCCGGTGCTACTTTAAGTACCAGATACAGGTATACCCGGGTATTGTTTGCAATTGTCTGGTACCCCGACACGGCTGTCCCGTCCCATTTCATTCCCCCGTTTTTTTTTGAATTCAGAACGATATAGACCGGTTTATTTTTCTCAAAATTGAATTCATACATGGCCGATTGATGTGACAATCCAAAATTAACACTGGTCTGCTGATCATCCAGATAAACTGAATAAGAATAGGGAGTAAGTTTCTCCTGATCATAACTATAAGAGATCACGGATCTTAAACTATCTTCCTCTCCCTGGTAAGGACTCAGGTTAAATGCAGAGGCCCCACGGTGACTGGTCACTTCCAACGGTAATCCGTGCAATAATACACTTGTATAATCTTCTCGCTCCGGATAAACCCGCAACATACTGTTTGGCAGATGAATCGTTGGATAAGTAGGGACCAAAAGATGGCTGATATTCCCCATGTAAGGGTTTACATAACTTACTGGCTCCATCGGAGAAGCAACAGGAGATGGCCCCGATCCGGTGCATCCTGTGAGAAAAACGACGGCAGCAGCCGCCAAACTTTTTACTAAATTTAAATTCATTTTTTATTCTTTATTTAGATTACTATTTAAGTTTATCGATTCTCCCGGTTTAGTTTGCCCGTTAAACTGATGTATTCCGTCGGACACATGAAGGAGACCACCATTCTTTGAAAAAATATGAACATGAACCACCTTTCCTTTTTCCCAGTGCTGGTCGATCACAAATCCCCCGCGGGCACATAACCCCTTCTCCGATCCGTTTGGAAAAGCATCCGGCAAAGAAGGCAATAACTGAATTTGATAGCTTCCATCCGGATTTCGCGACTGACTTTGAAGCAACATCTCGGCAACAGCTGCGGTAGCCCCAAAATTTCCATCGATCTGAAAAGGAGGGTGATTATCGAACATGTTGGGCAAAGTTTTGGTAGATAATAAAACAGACAATAATTTATAGGCATGGTTTCCATCCTGCAAACGATTCCACATGTTGATCTTCCAGGCCAGGCTCCACCCTGTACCGTCATCACCCCTGGCCACTAACGTTTTCCGGGCAGCTTCTGCCAACTTCGGTGTTCCCAGTGTGTTTATCTGATTTCCCGGATAAAGGCCAAACAAATGGGAGGTGTGCCGATGATGAGGTTCTGTTTCCCTGTAGTCTTCGGCCCATTCCATTATTCTTCCGGTCTTTTTGCTGATCCGTATCGGGGCCAGACGGGCCAGTGTCTTTTGACATTCTTTCCGAAAAGCAGCATCAGTATTCAGAATCTGACTGGCTTCAATACAATGGGTCAACAGATCGTGGATAATTTCCAGATCCATCGTAGCTCCGTAAGTAAATACAGACGTTTTACCATTGGGAAGATAAAAAGAATTCTCGGGCGAATAGGACGGATTGGTAACCAATTTTCCGGGGAAAGCGGTTCCGGCGGGAGCAGTGACCAGAAAATCCATGATAAACAGGGCAGCTCCTTTCATCAGCGGATAGGCTTTCTCTTTCAAAAACTTTTTATCTCCTGTATAAGCATAATATTCCCACGGCTGACGAACCAACCATGCAGCACCCATTGGCCAAATTCCCTGAGGGCCGTCAGCGGGAGCTGTAAAACCCCAGGCATCTGTCAAATGATGAACAACCCATCCTCTGGCTCCATATAGCACTTTTGCCGTACGTTCTCCCGGTTTTACCAAAGCTTCTTCCAGATCAAACAGCGGAAGATGAAATTCCGCAAGGTTGGTGATCTCTGCCGGCCAATAGTTCATCTGCACATTAATGTTGGTATGATAATCGGCATTCCACGGCGGGTTCATCTGCCAGGCCCAAAGTCCCTGAAGATTAGCCGGCATCGTACCCGGCCGGGAGCTGGATATCAGCAGATAACGGCCATACTGAAAATAAGTTTCCACAAGTCCGGCATCCGGTGTTCCCTGTTTTCGGGCCAGAGCCAACCGTTTATCCGTTGGCAGTGATAACACTTCAGAACCGACCTTTCCCAAATGAATATCGACCCGATTAAACAAGCGTTGGTGTTCTTTTATATGATCAGCTTTCAGCTCCTGATAATTTTTGCGTTCAGCTTTCCGAATCATTACGCCACAAAGCAAAGCCGGGTCAACTGAAGCGTCCACCCCCCCTGCCAAATTTTGCAGTCCCGGATAATTAGTTGCTCCACTGACAAACAAGGTAACTTCACGAGCACCTTTTACATGCATAATTCCGTTTGAAATTGTTACGATCCCCCCTTTTGTTAATGCTTTCACCACGGCTGCAAACCGGAGCCCCCGCGAATGACCTTTCTGGTCTTTTACCGGCAAACGTCCCTGTAACACCAGTGAGTGAGGATCGTTCGGGGAGATTGCACAAATTGCATCCTGCTGACGTCTCAGCGTTAAAGAAAAGCTGATCATCCCCTTCCCTTCTGTTGAAAAATGAATGACCATCACCTTGTCAACAGGAGAAATAAAAGCTTCGCGCAGATAATTTACACCATTAGAGGAATAACTGGTCCTGGCAACAGCAGTCGATAAATCCAGGCTGCGAACATAATGAGAAACTTCCGTTTCAGGAGTATAGAACCAAATCTCTCCCAGAGACTGATAGGGTCGGACTCCTTTCGGATGACCCATCATATGTTTTTCAGCCAGGGCAACTGCTTCATTGTTCTGCCCTTCAAACAGCAGTCGCCGGACTTCCGGTAAATAGGTCAATGAACTTGAATCATTCGGATCAAGAGAATAACCATCCCAAAGCGTACTCTCATTCAGCTGAATGCGCTCATCAGCAACTCCTCCGAAGACCATGGCTCCAAGCTCACCATTCCCAAGAGGCAGCGCTTCTTCCCAGACCGAAGCAGGCTTCTCATACCAAAGGACTGTATGCCCTTTAGGGCGAACGCCATCGCCGGTCACCCGGGCACGGTCGTTCCATGATGCTGTAATTTTTCCTCCACGGATACTTGCCGGGACATTATTCCCTGCATCCTGTGCATGAACAACACCAATCCATGTAAAGGAAAAGATGATCAAATAATAAATAAATTTCATCTGTTTATTTTTTCAATTTAAGTATATATTAAGTAATTCGAAGTATATAATGTCGCATTTCTGGATCATAACCATTTTGATAGTTATACTTACAAATATAATAAAAGATCCGTGTCCTTAATTTGCGTATCATCTCTCTTTTTAATTAAGTCCCCAACGCATGAGACTCGCCAGGTAAACATTTATCTGTGTGTCAATAGCCTTTGTCATCGTCCGTTTCATTTTGGTATCGCTTTTGTATCAGGTTTAAAAATTCAGGGAAATGCTTTTGTATTTAGAAGCAACGGTTATATTTTTTAGAGGCTGCCCTTCCAGTTCAAAACGGATAAGTTTTTTCTTTTCCGGAGCCAGTTCAAAATGGTGAATTTCTTCCTGCCGTACCCCGTCAACATATATGCTGATTTTTCCGACATCAGTCATATTTCCGGCATTCTTTACCTTGACAGTGATCGTTATTTTTCCATCTTCCGAAGTTTTCTTCTCTTTTTCAAAGGAAAGCTCAAAATCGGCTTTAAAAAACTGGTTATAATTCAGCATCACCGAAAGTCCGTATTCCGGATCATTTTTTAAAAAATTCATAAACCACTGGATACCAATATCCCGGATATTATAAGGCCGGTCGGGAAATCCAAGTCCCCAAATAACAACCAGTGGCTTTCCGTTATAAAAAAGATAAGTATGTGTTCCCTGTTGGTTCGTAACAGGAAGTGAATCAACCAGGTATTTCCAGTCTTCTATAAGGCTCGAACAATCCTGGCCTGATTTCTTCAGGCCCGAAAGATCATACATAATTGCAATTGCCCTTTTGTATTTTGAAGCGGCCGCAAATGCATTTGTCAGCACCTTTGTCGAAGCACTGTGTCGCTGTGATGGTTGGGCAGCCCCAAAAAAACGTTGCATGAAAACACCGTCTATGCCGTATTGCTGCATCCACTTAAAGTGAAGATCAACAGTACTTTTATCGGCAGAGTCAAAGAACCGGGCTATACTCCCATCCGAAAGCTTCATCCCTGTCGGATAGGTTTTCGCATACTCTTTCACATCCGGCCACATATCAATATGAATATGTCTGGCATCGGGATACATGACCCCCTGTTTGGGCTGATGAAACCACCCCTGATAACCGGCCATCACCAGGCCTTTGTAGGTAGTATAAAGAGTCGTTTTTGAATGTTTGTTCTCGGCATTGCTTTTTACAGAAAAAAGAATAGAACAAACGGCTAAAAAGAACAGATATTTTTTCATTAAA
>JAENXA010000038.1 GCA_016649735.1 Prolixibacteraceae bacterium
CATTATGGAAAAAAGATGGCAGATGAAGGATATTCTTTCGGTAGGGTTTATTTATAATATGAATAAGAAAATTTATCATCGAAAGAGAATCTCGAGGTGAGAAAAAATTACAAATTAAGTAACTAAGACAGACCGTTTAAATTTACAATTAGTTTTTTAAGAAATAAAGTGATTGGAATCAACCAGGTCCTTTTTTATAATCCATTAACACACAAAAACGATATTTAATATGAAAGATTTTAAAGTATATTTTAAATTTGATGCAGCCCCAAAAGAGATATACAAAGCACTGACTAATAAAGAAACAATGGAGCTTTGGAGTGGTGCTGCGGCTCAAATGAAAGAAGAAGCAGGAAGTGAATTTTCTCTATGGGACGATAATATATGCGGTAAAAATCTGGAATTTGAAAAAGATTTTAAAATTGTTCAGGAGTGGTATTTTGGTGAACAGAAAGAACCTTCGGTTGTTACAATAAAATTACATTTGGATAAAAAAGGAACAAGTATGGAAGTACGTCAGACTAATATTCCTGAAGAAGCTTATGATAATGTTTCAGAGTGCTGGACAGAAGGTTATTATGATGGGCTTAGTGAAATGTATAACGAATGAAAAACGAGCGCGTTGTTATATATGTCGTCTGATAGTTGAATCGGACCTAAATAAATAAATCTATTTAACGTGGACAGAATTAAAATATTTCAAGGAGGCGTTAACCTATTTGTTTTTTAGCTGCCGAAACTAATAAGAAGTATTCCTATCAGAATGCCAATAGAGGGAATAATTTTGGGGCGAATATTTTTTTCTTTAAAGAAAATGATTCCCATAACAAAGGCTATAAGTACATTCCCTTTACGAAGGGCAGATATCATTGAAATCATTGCCCCAGGACGGCTAACAGCGTCAAAGTATATAAAATCTGCGAGAATAAGAAGAGTGCCTATTGCCGGAATACTCCATCTCCAGTGAAAAACCGGACGGTCCTTTTTCTTTTTAATCCATCTGCAGAAAAAAACAGCCGGAAGAAGAATTATTACCTGATAAATAGTGAACCATGATTGAACTGCCAGCCGGTCCATTGATTTAAGAAGAAATTTATCTAATAATCCACTGGCTGCACTGAAAACAGTTGATAATATTAGTAGAAAAATCCATATGTTTTTTGAGAAAACAATGCCTTCTTTTTTTCCTGCAATAGAAAGAATAAAGAAGAATGCAATAGTTGTTATGATTCCAATCCATTGTAGTAGGCTTAAATGTTCGTTAAAGATAATGATTGCTCCTATAAGTGTCCAGATGGGATTAGTTGATCGTACCGGAGCTTCTATTGTAATGGGAAGATGCTTTAATCCGTTAAAAGAAAGTACCCAGCTTGAAACTACAAGAAACGTTTTTATTATAATCAGGAAATGTTCATGCGGTGACATTTTTGGAACATAAAGATGTATACTCTTAAAAAAATCAGGATAGAAAAATGATCCTGATATGAATGGTGCAACGATACAAGCTCCTGTTATAGAGGAAATCAGCAGTATCGGCCATATAGCATTATTATTTACAGATTGTTTTTTAGTGACGTTATAGAATCCCAGTAATATAGCGGAGAGAAGAGATAGTGTTACCCACATTCAATTTTTTGACAAAGCTAAGATGAATTTATGCCTCTTCCCTATTACTTGCTAAGATTCAATGCTTATTTAATCATTCCTTAAGTCTGACTTTTGTCTTTTGTTTATTATTATAGATGACCATACCTGCTCCTGACAAAACAATGAGTGCACCGACAATAGTAAGCGTTGTAAAATGTTCTCCTTCAATCCATGCAACATCAAGGACTGTGAGAATTCCCATTAATACAAATGTGATTATAGGATTTAATAATAGAATGATGCTTATTTTATTAGTCTCAGTATATCTTATTGCCTGAGCCAGACATCCGTAAGCTACAAGTGTATTCAATCCAAGTAGCATCAAAAGCAACCACCACCAGATGTTAAAACCGGCAAATGGACTTACATCGATAAAAGGCAGAAGCACCACAGCAGGGAATGCATAAAGAAATAAATTCAAACTATTTGAAGAGTGCGATTTTACCAATTTTTTTTGTAGTAATGCATATACTGCCCATACAAAGGCACCTGTCAATACTGATACGACGCCGAGATTATAATTGTCAAGATGAACTATTTTTAGTTGCTGACTGTAAAAAATAGTGAATCCTGCCAATGCAAATGCAAAACCGACTATTTGTCCTTTATTTAATCGTTCTTTAAAAAGAATAATTCCCCCTGCCGTAAAAAGCAGAGGACCAGCCTGTGCAAAAATTTGTCCGTTGCTTGGTGTGGTAAAGCGAATGCCGAACATATAGCCCAGATAATTTAGGGTTAATGCAGTTGCTGCAAAAACTAATATCTTGGGTGGATGGATAAGAATTTTTATTTCTTTTGGATTGCGGAAAAGTTCCCAGGTTAAAAGTAATATAAATGCAAAAAGAAAACGAAACCATACAATTGTAATAGAATCTACACGTTTAACAGCAATTTTTAGAAGAATGGCCAGAAATCCCCAAAATAATGCTGTTATACATGCATACAAAATACCTTTACGGTTGTTTTTCATATAAATAGTTAACTTTTATTTTTAAGTCTTCTGGTAATGTACATAATTTTTCATCCAGAATTTGTTATAACCTAAATCCCTTGCGGATTTTAAGTGTAAAATAGTTTCTGGCTTAAGATTGTACACCCCTGTGGGAATAAAATTATCTTAATGTAGCTCCTAATTTTTGTTCGAAAGCGTTTTTAAGTCTTTCCATCGTTTTGTCAATCTGCTTGTCATTTAGTGTTTTATTGTCGTTTCTGAGAATAAAACTAACAGCATATGACTTTTTGTCTAACGGGATTCCGGTTCCTTCGTATACATCAAAAAGATCAACAGAACGTAATAGTTTTTTTTCTGTCTCAAAGGCTGTTTTCTTAATTTCATCAAAGGCTGTTTCCTTATTTAGAAGAAGAGCGAGATCTCTTTTTACTGACGGATATTTAGGCAAATCCTTATAATGAACATCGTTGAATTTTTGATCGGTCAAAAGTGTCTCCAGCATAAAATCAGCGTAGTAAACGGGATTTTCCATATCAAATTTCTTCTGAATACTCTTGTTTACTCTACCGAATTCTACTATTTTTATACCATTGTGATCAGAATATCTTATACCTTTTAAAAAAAGATCTGATGAAGAAATATTTTCCTGTTGTATCTTTTCAGGAAGAAAACCCATCTTTAGCAGAATGTTCTCAACATATGATTTAAGTTCGTAGAAATTACAATCCTGTTGTTTAATAGTCCAGCTTTCTTTACTTTTTTTCCCTGTAATGAAAAGACCCAGATGTTCACTTTCTCCGTATTTTTTCAGATGATTATCAGAAGAAATATCTTTATTATAGTTGTAACAGTGCCCAAACTCATATAGACGAAGATTGGCAGCTTTCCTGTTTACGTTAAATGCAATGGCTTCCATTCCTCCGAAGAGTAAAGTCTGACGCATGCAGTTTAAATCTGAACTCAGAGGATTTAATAACATAACTAATTTATCTGCTGTAAGATCTTTGTTATTTGCGTAATAAGAAGTTTTTGTAAGTGAATTTGACCATATTTCGTTAAACCCGTAATTAGAAAGGAGTTCAGAAAGAATATTTCTGACTTTTACCGGATTAGGTTTAATTGAAGTTTGCAGGGACTCGTTAATTTTTGTAGGAATTTCAACATTGTTATAACCGTAAATTCTAAGAATTTCCTCTATTATGTCGGCTTCTCTTTTTACGTCTACACGATAAGGAGGTACTTTAAGAGAAAGTCCTTCTTCTGTTTCCTTCTCAATTTTTATTTCCAGTCCCTTTAGAATTCTTTTAATAAGATCTTTTCCGATTTTTTTACCTATTAAACGATCTATATGGTCGTAACTAACCTCCACTTCAAAATCTTTTACCGGATTGGGATAAATGTCAATAATGTCTGAGGAAATTTGTCCTCCTGCTAATTTTTTAACAAGCATTGCTGCACGTTTTAGTGCATAAATAGTTCCGTTGGGATCCGTTCCTCTTTCATAACGAAAAGATGCATCTGTCATTAGCGTGTGACGTCTTGCTGTTTTTCGGATATGTACAGGATCGAAACATGCCGATTCCAAAAACAGATTCTTTGTAGAATTTGTAATTCCCGACTTAAAACCACCGAAAACACCGGCAAGACACATTGGTTCTCTGGTGTTACAGATCATTATATCATCTTTGTTTAGTTTACGATCTATTCCGTCAAGTGTTTTGAAAGGAGTTCCTTCAGCGAGTGTTTTTACAATAATTTTTTCTCCCGTGATGGCATCAGCATTAAAAGAATGCATAGGTTGCCCGGTTTCATACATTACATAATTAGTAATATCTACCACATTGTTAATAGGACGAATGCCAACGGCTTTTAGTCTGGTTTTCATCCATTCAGGTGATTCCTTTATTTCAATTCCACTAATTGTTAGTCCGCTGTATCTTATGCATGTACCGGGAGTCTCCAGTTTAACTGAAATTTTTCTGGAATTATTATCAATTTTAAAATTATCAACCGAAGGTCTCTTATATGAAAAATCCTTATTTTTATTCAGATAAGCTGCTACATCCCTTGCTGCTCCGATATGTGATGCACCATCAATACGGTTTGGGGTGAGGTCAATTTCAATACAGTAATCAGTTTCAACAGAATAATACTTACTGGCAGGAGTGCCAACAGCAACATTATCAGGGAGTACAATTATTCCGGCGTGGTCAGATCCTATGCCTATTTCATCTTCTGCGCAAAGCATTCCTTCTGATACTTCTCCTCTTATTTTAGATTTTTTTATTTTAAATTCTTTGTCTCCGTCATAAAGAGTGGTTCCTACAGTTGCGACTATTACTTTTTGTCCTGCAGCTACATTTGGTGCACCACAGACAATGGGTAAAACTTTATTCTCTTCTACCTTTACTGTAGTTTTGTTTAAATGGTCTGAATCAGGATGTTTAATGCAGGTTAATACTTCTCCGACTATCAGACCCTGTAATCCTCCTTTTATGCTTTCTACTTCTTCTATACCATCTACTTCCAATCCGATATATGTAAGAATTTCACCTAATTTTTCAGGACTTAAGTCAGTATCAAGATAATCCTTTAACCATTTGTAAGATATATTCATGCTTTCAAAATTTACTTTTATTTGGAATATAAATTCGGCAAACATCCTTTGTTCAATATTTCACAATTTTTATGAAAAAAGACAAACCCAAAATAAACCGAAATTAAACAAGACAAAAATACACAATTTTAAACCGTGACCAAAGTGTTGTTTATTAATTATGAAGATTGAATGAATTAACTTTACTTTTACTTAAACAAATTTACAAACTGTAAAGTTGCGATTGTAGCAGATGTTGCTCGTTTTGCACAAAAATACAAAAAGCGTAATGTATTATTCATTACGCTTTTTGTTATAGTTCGTTATCTAATCTTTGTTGATGTTTTTATTTGTCTTTTTTGTTTTTTATTAAAAGATTTTCTTCATCTTCCGAAATAATGGACGAAAGTTTTTTCATTATTGCTGAAGATATCCATTTTCTCCCTTTAACATAAAAAATAAGGAATAACAGAATAATGAAACCGATAATTATTAGTAAGGCTGTCAGATAATTTCCGAATGTTGTTCCATACCATACGACAAATACAGCGGATATAAACAAAAGAAAAATAAATCCTATCAGTATAAAGACAAATGAACTTATTATCAGAACAGAAATTTCATCAATTTTTTGAATGACACATAGTTTGAATAACTTTAACTGCAATTTTGCATAATCTGTTGCTGTATCTTTTAGCTTTTGAAAACTATCTGTAATATTTTCTTTCATGTATGAACGGATAAAATGTTTAATGGCAGAGTAGAACATTATACCTTTGCTTTATTTTTGTCGGTTGTTCCCTTTATGTCATTAATTTTTTCCTGAGCATCTTTTTTTAGTTGATTAATCTGTTCTTCGAGCTGATTAATTTTATCTTCTACATTATCGGAGAAGTCGTCAGCAAGATTATTTACTTTATCTTTTATTTTAGCCCTTGTGTTTTCTCCTTTGTCAGGAGCAGTTAAAATACCAGCAACAAGTCCTATAGCTGCACCGGACAAAAAGCCCAAAATTACATTTGATGTTTTACTCATGACTTTAATTTTTAAATGTTTATATAAATAAATTAAGATATTATTTTTTATGAGTATATATCTTTTTATAGATATAATCTGTTAATATAAGGAATAATATCTTAATATAATAAAGTTTTACAGAAAATGTTATTCTGTTACCTGTTTTTATTTTTCTGATTCTGCATTTAATGCAGAACATTTTTTGATACTACCAATTAACCAGATCATATATATCCATACTAAAGCAATAATTATAATGGCAGATGTCTGTGTCTTGAATATATCAGTGAATATCCCTAAAATTGGAGGTAATATTGCACCACCGCCAACACCTACAATTAACAGAGCTGAAACTTCATTGGCTTTTTCAGGAACACGTTTTAATGCAACTGAGAAAATAATGGCAAAGAGGTTTGCGTATCCAAGACCAAACATAGAAACGAAGACCATAATTACCCATACATTAGAGAATAGGAACATTCCGATTAATCCAATCATTGATAAAAATACGCTGAATTTAAAGAATTTAATTTCTGAAAATTTAATAAGAAGTAAACCACCAAGAAATGTTCCGACTATACGAGAGAAAAAATAGACACTGTTTCCCATAACAGCGTTACTAAGGGTAAGATCGCATCTTTCCATCAATAACTTAGGAAAAGTTACATTAATACTTACGTCAACTCCTACTATAATTAAGATTCCAATAAAAAAGGCTAAGATATATTTGTCTTTTAATAAGTTCAGAGTTACTTTTATTGATACATTCTTGTTTGTCTCTTCTTTTTGAATAGGAGTGGCCCATAACCAAATCATTGCAATCAGAGAAACCAATGCATAAATCGGGAAAATCATTTTCCATCCCAGAAAGCTTCCTACAACCCATGCTGCGATTAGAGGACTTAGAAAAGAGCAAATTGCCTTAACAAATTGTCCAAGTGTCAGGGTACTGGTTAGTCTGTCTCCTGATATAACATTAGTTACCAGCGGATTCAGGGCTACCTGCAAAAGTGTGTTACCAATGCCGATAAATGCAAAAGCAATTAATATAGATGTAAAACTATAGTCCACAAGAGGAAGAAGCATGGCTACTACTGTTAGAGCAAAACTTAGAACAACTGTGTTTTTTCGTCCTATTTTGTTCATTAAGATTCCGGTTGGTATTGAAAGAATAAAAAACCAAAGGAAACATGATAGTGAAATCAGATTAACCATGGCATCATTAAGTTCCGGGAAATCACTTTTTACATAATTGGTGGATATTCCAATAATATCCACAAAACCCATTATAAAGAATCCGAACATCACTGAAAGGATTTTCAGTGTGGAAACATTTTTTTTACTCATTGTTTTTTTTGATTAGATATTTATTTGTACTTTATTTTAAATTTAATTCTGATTCAATTACCTGAATTAGAATATGAATTACTTTGATATGAATTTCTTGTATTCTGTCTGAATGGAGAGCAAAAGGAGCACCTATGATTATGTCTGCCTTTTCTGACAATTCATTTTTTCCTTCCACTGTTAAGGCGATAACTTTCATCCCTTTTAAGTGTGCCGCATCTGCAGCATTAAGAATATTTTTTGAATGTCCGCTTGTACTTATAGCCAGAAGAACATCTCCTTCATGTCCGACTCCTTCTACATATCGTGAAAAAATATCCGCAAATGAGAAATCGTTTCCTACGCATGTCATATATGCCGGGTCATTGATAGAGATGGCAGGTAAAGGACGACGACTGTTACGGTATCTTCCTGTCAGTTCTTCAGCAAAATGGGTAGCATCGCATAGTGAGCCTCCGTTTCCGCAACTGATAATTTTATTTCCTTTTTTTATTGCTTCAGAACAAATTGAGGCTGCAAGGGCAATAGAGGTAACAGAATTTTCGTTTTTAAGAAAGCTTTCCAGACATTGTTCGGCTTCTTGAAGGCTGTCTTTTATTAATTTTTCTTGCATTTCTTTAATATATTAAATTATGTTGACTGCTACAGAAAGGGCAGCATAGTCTCCTATTTGTTCACCTAATTCTGCTGGTTTAATAGTACAGACATTTCTTGCAAGCAGTAGTGCTTCTTTTTCAATAGTCTTTATCATTATCGGTCTGATTAATTTTTCATTTCGGGTATAAATACTTCCGATAACAATCATTTCAGGATTAAGTATATCAATGATCATGGCAAGTCCCTTTCCCAGATAAGAAGAAGACAGATCAAAAATGCTTTTAGCAAATTTGTCTCCCAGGTTAGCCGCTTCTGCTACTTCTTTTGTAGTAATTGATTCCATTTTTCCTTCAGGACACCATTCAACAGATTCTCCCATCTGTAGTTTTTCCCTGATTTTCATTTTTGCAAGCTGTGCAATTCCTCCGCCGCTGACAAAACCTTCAAATGATCCTGCTTTGCCATATCCTACGGGACCGAATTCTGAAAGGCGAATATGGCCTATTTCTCCTGCATTGTCATTCGTGCCTGAATAAAGTTTCCCGTTTAGTATTAATCCCGATCCCAGTCCTGTGCCAAATGTTAGAAATACCATGTTTTGTGTCCCTTTTCCGGCTCCAAATTTCCATTCTGCCAGGGCACAGGCATTAGCATCGTTTTGGATGGCTGTTTTTATTCCTGTTTTTTCTTCTATAGTTTTAACAATCGGTATTTTGTTCCATCCTGGTAAATTTGGGGGTGACATTATGATTCCCTTTATGCTGTCAAGAGGTCCGCCACATGAAATTCCGACTGATTCAGTATTGGAAGATGTAAGATCATGTTTTTTCATTATTTTGTTGATCCCGGAAAGAATGTTCTCTATTGTTTCTCTTACAGTAGTGGTTGCAAATCTCTGTTTGTCGATAATTTTAAGATTGTTATTTATCATGATTCCATAGCTGACCGCGCATTTTGTTCCGCCTATGTCGACGCCTATCATGTTTTTATTCATTTTGTTTGTCTTTTTTAGAGTTTATCTCTCCCAAAACAGGAGACTTATGACATAAAAAATATTTTTAAAGATAATAATTTCTTTTTAAAATATCTAAGCAGAGATATTTCAGATTAGTTTTCTTTCTGTAATATTTTGATTAGTTTTTTTGTGTTGTATCCCCTTTTTTTGATTTTTAGCAGAATTTTTTCATAAAGGGAATTATCCATCTGAGGTGTACGGGAAAGTATCCACAGGTATTTGTCGGAACTGCTTCCTACAACCGCCCATTTATAATTTTTGTCTAATTCAAGGATATAATAGTCTCCGTAAAAGAATAAGAAAAATGAGACTTTTAATTTAGATGGGAACTTTTGATCCGGAATTTTGGCTTTTCCTGTTGCATATGACTCTTCTCCATCAAGGCTTTCTTTAAAACCAGAATTTTCTACTTTTATTTTTCCATCTTTGCGATAAGAATATTTAGCTTTTACGCCAACCAGACCTTTTTCAAATTTATGATCAAAACGTGCTATTTCATACCAAGTTCCAAGGTATTTTTTTATATCAAAAGACGTTACTGGTTTATTATTAATTTCTGTATTTTTGCTGTTACAGGAAACTGTTAAAATTAAAATTGAGAAAATGATGGGAATTATTTTTTTCATTGTTTATTGGTTTTTATTATCAGAAGATTTGTTTTAAACAATAGAATCTTTGGAAAACTACAAATAGATTAGATGAATGCTCATTACGATACTTACCTTTGAAATTTAGGTATAATTTAATTCTTTTTCCTTATTTTGTATTTATAGTTTTACTGATTAATTATATCTTTTGACTTTTAACAAATATTCTAAAACGTATGAAAAAAATATTATCGGTATTTATTTTGATTATTTATACGACAATTAATAATACTCAGGCACAGGAATGTTCTGTTATAGCTAAAAACGCCGTGGTTGAGAAGGCCGGTTCAGATTTTGGTTTTACTGAAGGTCCCGCAGTAGCTTCTGATGGGCGTGTTTTTTTTACAGATCAGCCTAATGATCGTATTTATATCTGGGATGAAAAGAAAGGGATCTCCTTATATAAAGAAGGGGTACGTCGTTCAAATGGTTTGTATTTTAACAGGAAAGGACAGCTTATAGCTTGTGCAGATGAAAAAAACCAATTGATTTATTTTGATAAAGATAAAAA
>JAENXA010000114.1 GCA_016649735.1 Prolixibacteraceae bacterium
AAATCAGAAAAAATACCGCAGATTCTCAGAACACATTGGATTTCTTCCTTTAGTTGTTGTTACACCTTCTGATATTAGTTTAATAACAGGAGGAAGCGACGGAAGGCGTAAATTTCTTGATGTTCTTATTTCGCAGTATGATCATAATTATCTTGAAAATTTAATTCGGTACAACAAAGCTATCCTGCAGCGGAATAAATTACTGAAACAATTTGCCCGTCAGCGTTATTTTAAAGAAGATTTACTGGAAATATGGGATGACCAGTTATTAAGGTATGGTCAGTTTATTTATGAAAAAAGAAAGGTCTATGTAGAGAAGCTACAGCCAATTTTTCAAAAATATTATCATATTATTTCCTCTAACAGTGAAACAGTGAAACTTATTTATAATTCCCAGTTACATGAAAATGATTTTGCGGGTATATTAAAAGAAAATTTAAAAAAGGATCGTATTCTTCAGGTTTCAACGGTCGGAGTACATAAGGATGATCTTATTTTCAACATAGAAGATTATCCTATAAAAAAGATAGGATCTCAAGGGCAGAAGAAGACTTATCTTATAGCTCTTAAATTAGCTCAGTTTGATTTTGTCAGGGAGATGTCACAGATGACTCCTATTCTTTTGCTGGATGATATTTTTGATAAACTTGATGAGTACCGGGTTGAAGAAATTATAAAACTTGTTGAAAACGAAAATTTCGGACAAATTTTCATTACCGACACCAATCGTAAGAATCTGGATAAAATTATCCAGAAGATTTCTGTTAATTCAAAAATTTTCCAGTTTAAAGATGATGAAATAAAAATAACAGACGAAAACGAATGAGAAAAAAGAATACACAAAAATTAAGCGATATTATACGAACTTTTGTAAAAGAAAAAAACCTTCAGAAAAAATTCGATGAAATAGACGTTATTTCCTCATGGGAAAAAATTTTAGGAAAGACGGTATCATCATACACAGAAAGGGTTAGTCTTTATAATGGTATACTATTTGTTAAAATGAAGTCCCCTGTTGTTAAAAATGAATTAATGATGATGAAAGAAGATATAAAAAAACGGCTAAATGAAGAAGCCGGTTCAGAGGCTGTTAAGAAAATTGTATTTACCTAAAATCCGTAAGGAATTATCTATTACGCATCCAACTAACTTCAAATCAGTCACCGGGTGTTTCATAAACATATAAAAAAAACAAGTTAGAATCTTTCTCTCTTCGAAAAAAAGAAATTGGCTTCTATATTGGCATTCTCGTCACTATCAGATCCATGAACGGCATTCTTTGATTTTGACTCTGCAAATTCCTTACGCAGAGTACATTCATCTGCTTCATTAGGATCTGTTTTACCAAGAAGTTTGCGGAAATCGGCAACTGCGTTATTCTTTTCCAGAATAGCTGCTAAGATAGGACCGTTACTCATATAAGTAATTAAACTTTCGTAAAAAGGTTTTCCTTTGTGTACTCCATAAAATTCTCCTGCCTGTTCCTTAGTAAGACGAGTCATTTTTAAAGCCTTAATTTTAAAGCCTCCTTCAATTATTCTTTTCAGAATAGCACCTGTCTCTTTTTTTTCAACCGCTTCGGGTTTAATCATAGTAAATGTAATATTACCACTCATAATATATTATTTTTGTTTTATTTCTTATGAATACAAACTTAAAAAAAAATTAAGGAAAGGAAATTATTTTTAGGGATCATTATTTTTATCTTTGTTTCTTCATTTAAAAAGATATTGATTTGAAACAAATTGAAAATAAACTGATTGTTGGGCTTTTAACTGAATTAAAAACGTTAGAAACGCCTATCGTAATTATCCCTCATATGAATCCTGATGGAGATGCGATAGGTTCTTCACTTGGGCTTTGTAGAGTATTGAAAAAATCAGGTAAAAAAGTATCTGTTATAGCGCCTGATAGTTTTCCTTCTTTTTATAAGTGGATGACCGGAAGTAGTGATATTATACTTTATAACAAAGACAAGAAAAAAGCTGACGAAAAGATAAAGGAAGCCGGAATGATTATCTGTATGGATTTTAATGAGATATCCAGAACAGGAGACATGGCGCCCGTAATAGAAAAATTTAAAGGTAAAAAAATATTAATAGATCATCATCCCGATCCTCAGTGTTTTTCGGATATTACAATTTCATATTCTGAAAGTTCATCTTCTGCTGAATTAACATTTCATATTATTAATGAAATGGGTTACGAAAAATTTATGGACAAAGAATCTGCCGAATGTCTTTATTGCGGTATAATGACAGATACCGGTTCTTTTGATTATAGTATCCGAAACCCGGAAACTTTTCGTTCACTAAGTGATTTAATCAAATATCCCATTGATCCTATTGAGATTCATCATAATGTATTTGACACATATTCAGAAGACAGAATGAGACTGCTTGGATATTGTTTGGGAGAAGGAATGGAAGTCTTCCCTGAATATCATGCAGCAATGATATTTCTTCCCAGAGAAATTCAGAAACGTTTCAATTATATAAAAGGCGATAATGAAGGATTTGTAAATTATCCGCTTTCCATAAAAGGAATACGTTTTAGTGTACTATTCTCCGAAATAAAAGATCAGGTAAAAGTATCCCTGCGTTCAACAGGGTCATTCTCCGTTATAGAAATTGCCAAAGATTATTATAACGGAGGAGGACATTGTAATGCTTCAGGAGGAGAAATTTCTAATATGAGTCTGGAAAAAGTAAAGGATCAATTCCGCAAAAATCTTCCTGAATATGTTAAAAATATGAAAGAAGAAGAATAGATGTATCGTACTGATCTTATAAAAAAAATGTTGCCGGGATTTATCCCGCTCTTTGTTTTTATTGCCATTGATGAAATATGGGGAACGCGTGCCGGACTTATAGCATCTGTTGTAATAGGTGTTGGCGAAATGGTTTGGATTGGATGGAAAGAGAAACGATTTGACAGTTTCGTTTTGTTGGACACCACATTGCTTGTATTAATGGGAGGAGTTTCATATATCCTTGACAATGATATTTTTTTCAAACTAAAACCTGGTCTTGTTGAACTAATTCTTTGTGTTGTTTTGGCAATCTCTTCATTCTCGAGATATAATATAATGGGAATGATGAGCAAACGATATCTAAAAGGAATAAGTTTCTCAGAAGAACAGATAAGTAAGATGCAAAAGACAACAAGATTAATGTTTTATGTCTTTCTTGCTCATACGGTTCTGGTTTTTTATTCAGCTTTCTTTATGTCTGATGCATCATGGGCATTTATCAGCGGAGGGCTATTTTATTTGTTGTTTGGGGTAGTATTTATTGTTGAATGGTATGTGCAAAAACAAAAGAACAAACAACTTATGAAAGAAGAGCAATTACCATTAGTAGATGAAAAAGGAAAAATAATTGGAAAAGCTCCCCGTTCACTTTGTCATAATGGTGGGGATAAACCACTTCATCCTGTAGTGCATCTTCATTTGCTTAAAAAGAATAAGGTAATATATTTACAAATGCGTCCTTTAGACAAACTTATTCAGCCCGGTAAATGGGATACTGCAGTCGGAGGACATGTCTCGTTTGGAGAAGATATAAAAACAGCACTGGAAAGAGAATCATGGGAAGAACTTGGCCTTAAAAATTTTTCAGCTTCATTAATTAAGAAATATATATGGGAAAGCCCAGTTGAAAGAGAGCTTGTATATGTGTTCAAAAGTTATAATTTCAATGAAATAAATCTTCATTCTGACGAAGTAAAAGAAGGTCGTTTCTGGACCTTTAATGAAATTGAAAAAAATATTGGAAAAGACGTTTTTACTCCAAATTTTGAATACGAATTCAAATTATTTTTTCATAGTTAGTTCAGTTGTTAACACATGTATATTCTTATTTACCCAAAATAAAAAGAGTAGGGCGCTTTTGAATATCAGGTATGGATTTTTTCCATTCCTCTATTGTTTTTGTTCGTATAAATTCTGTTGGCAAAGTAATATCACAGGCAATACATAATCTTGTTTGATTTCCAGCATAGGTAAGTAAATCATTTAAAAGTTGAATATTACGGTAGGGTGCTTCTATAAAAAGCTGACTTTGATCCTCGGAATAGATACGGTTTTCAAGTTGATTTATCTTTGTTGATTTCCCATCTTTTTTTGCCGGAAGATATCCGTTAAATGCAAAGTTCTGACCATTCATTCCGGAAGCCATCATAGCTAAAATTATAGAAGAAGGGCCTACCATAGGAATCACTCTTATCTTTTGTTTATGGGCTATTCGCACAATATCTGATCCCGGATCAGCTACTCCCGGGCATCCTGCCTCAGACATTAAACCAATAGAATTACCTTCTGATATAGGTTTTAGAAAACTACCTATTCCCTTTTTGTCTGTATGCTGATTTAGTTCAAAAAAATGAAGTTGATTTATATCAATACTACGATCTGTCTTTTTTAAAAACCTTCTTGCGGTACGAATGTTTTCGACAATAAAATAAGACAAAGACATAATAATATCGTGCTGGGCTGAAGGAATTACAGTGTCAATATCACATTCACCCAAAGTTACAGGAATCATATAAAGGAAAGGCATATTTTTTATTTTTTTCAAAAGTAAGAATTCTGAATTAGAAACATAGAAAAAGAATATAATTATTTAAAAAATCAGATTACAGACTGACTGTATTAATTCCTTTCTTAATTAAATATTCATTTTATATGTTTCATGTTACATAAAAGCAATAATTTTTTAGTTTTGTATATATAAAATGGAAAAATTGAATATTCATATAGACTTTTTAGGAACGGGAACATCACAGGGGATACCTGTAATAGCCTGTAATTGTCCTGTCTGTAATTCTAAGGACAAAAAAGATAAAAGATTACGCTCTTCGATATTTATTGATACCGGAGGACAGCATATAGTTATAGACTGTGGTCCTGATTTTCGTCAGCAAATGCTGCGTATTGGTTTAAAACGTCTGGATGCAATTGTTCTAACTCATGAACATGCTGATCATATACTTGGTCTTGACGATATCCGTGCGTTTAACTGGGTACAAAAAACCCCTACAGACATATACGCAGAAAAAAGAGTTGTTGATTCGATAAAGAGAATCTTTAATTATGTGTTTACTGAAAATAAATATCCGGGAGTTCCCAAAATGGAAATACATTTTATTGAAAATAAACCTTTTAAAATAGGCAATGTAGATATATTACCTATTCGCGGATATCATGATAAATTACCTGTACTGGGTTACAGAATTGGTAATTTTGCTTATTTGACGGACATGAAAACAATAAATGAAGAAGAAAAACAAAAATTAAAAGGACTGGATGTTCTTGTAGTAAATGCTCTTCGAAAAGAAATACACAGGGCTCATTTTAATCTTCAGGAAGCCCTTGATCTTATAGCAGAAGTTAAGCCCA
>JAENXA010000108.1 GCA_016649735.1 Prolixibacteraceae bacterium
AAACTTTGGAGATAACCGGCCGAAACAGCTGAATAAAGATGTAAACCGGGAATTTTTTTAAAGCGAATAAAAGCTACAATATAGCTTAAAAAGAAAACCGAGAAGAAAAGATATAATATCCATGCATATGGTTCAATGTCTGCCCATTTAAAAACGAAGAGTCCTAAAATTGCCATAGCATAAGTACATATGTCTGCCAGATTATCAAGTGCAGCACCAAAATGGGTTTGTAGTTTAAACATTCGGGCAATGTTGCCGTCCAGTACATCACTAATCAGACTGATAATTAAAAAAATAACATATCCTTTTTCGTGCCCCGTTAATGCCAGAACCAGAATTAGCGGGAAGACCAGCAATCTGTAAAGACTTAGCGCATTAGGAACATTAATAATTTTTTCTCCTTTGACTGTTAGTTGTTTCATATTTTTAAAAAAATTCAATTTCTATTATTATAGTCAACTTTTTTTATTGATGGCCTCAAAACTATATTAAAAATAAGTTATTACTGAAAGAGTATTAGAACAAGCACTACACTTAATGGAATAGTAAGATTGTCTGAACCTCTCCAGCTTATCATTTCTGCTATCATACTTACAAATGCTATTAAGAGAGATAACCATAAACTTTTAAAATCGAATGTTGGACTGGTAAAATAAAGAGCCATAATGCTGATTATAAAACTAAAAATAAAAAAGGCAAAAGAGCCGACATAGGATTTCCCTGTTTTTATTCCAAAAAGTATTATTTCCCCGTTATTCTTTTCTGCATGCATACCTAAAATGGCTGCCATTGGATCGCAAACGCCAAGTATAATCATAGGCAGTATATAAAGAAATTTATTTTCTGTTTTCCACGAAATATAAAAAACGATGTAAATGATTACTGGTAATAGTAAACCTCCGTAAGATTTTCTGGTAACATCATTAATTGAACCTAGCTGATGAGTGAACTGAGATATCATAAGAGCTATAAAAAATATAGATGCAAGAATTAGCACATACCAGTGAGAATTAAATATATATACCAGTGGGATTGTAGCTATACAGGTGACAAAGTGTGCAAATTTACGTGTAAATTCTCCTTTTATATTAAACCATCTGTAACTTAATTCATTAAATATAAGCATGAGACATACACCCAGTAAATAAATTGTAGTTAAAATTATAAAATTATTCATCGTATATTTTTATTATTATATCTTTTTAGGTTAGATTTTATCTGAATTTTAAATTCTGAATCTTATAGATTTAACATATAGTATCCTATGAATGTCCAGGCTCCGCCTGCAATGAGACTGTCGAACCTGTCAAGAAATCCTCCGTGTCCAGGAATGATTTTGCTGTAGTCCTTTACATTGTATTCCCTTTTATATAGTGATGCCATAAGATCTCCGCAAAATGCGAAAATTATAATTCCTGTAGTCATTATAATTGTTTCCCAGGATAATCCTAAATACAGATTTCTCATTAAAATTCCACTTCCCATGGCAATTATAAATCCGCCTACAGTACCCTCAATAGTTTTATTAGGGCTGATTTTAGGGATGATTTTATGTTTACCAAAAAACTGACCCGTTATCTGGCTGAAACTGTCAAAAATAGATAAAACCAAAAAAGAAAATAAAATTAGATTACTGTTTAAATGGCTGAAAGAAAGAAATCCTGCCGATAAAATAAAATAAATAAATATGGATATTATAAAGAATGATTTGTGACTGTATCCGGATTTAATGAATAAATTAATTATTTCGTATATTCCTGCAATGACTATAATTATAGAAATATCCTGAAAAATTGGATGTTTTAAGGTTATTCCGAAAAACAGAATATTTACAATAAAGAAGTAGGTTATGAATTTTGTGTAACTTTTTCTTGCAACAGTTTTTTCTTTTTTCCTGTTTATAAGATAAAAACTTATTCCTCCTAATATGAAATAAATGAGAATGATATAATAAATTGTGCGTATCATATTTTATTTTGCTATAATCATTACAATACCTAAAGTTGCCATTACGCCGGCATATATGTATCTTATTTTATTTTCCGAGTTATCGGTTTTTATTCCCGCAAGAATTTTTGGTCCTAAAATTGCTCCAATGGCAGATCCCAGTGTGAGGAATAGTACCAGCGTAAGATCAATTTTCCCCATAATAAAATGAGCTCCTATTGCAAAGATGGTATTAACAAGAACTATTAACAGCGAAGTCCCTATTATTTTTTTTAGTGTGATTCTCATTGAAAATAATCCTGATAAAATTGGAGCTGTACCGCTAGTGCCAAACGTGCCGGTAATAAGACCGGCAAAAAAGCCAAAGAAACTTCCTTTTGTTATTTTCGTGAATTCTGATAGTTCTTTTGTTTTTCCCAGTTCCTTTTCTTTTTGTTTTTTACTGGTGCTTATTGCCATATTTAAGGCCAGTATTACAGAATAAATGCCAAAAGCAATTTTTAGCGTTTCCGATGAAATAATGTTGGTTATATATGCTCCTGCAAAGGCTCCTATTATTCCTGCTGCTGAAAAAATCTTTGTTAGAGAGAAATCAATATTTTTTTTTCTATAGTGTCCGATAGAACCAAAAAAACAAATTGGAAATGTTGCAACAAGCGAAGTGATTACTGCTGTTTGTGTAGGAACTTTAAATATCAGGGTAAGAACAGGTAGAAAGAAAAAACCTCCGCCTCCTCCAAGTACGGTGCCAAACAGTCCAATAATTAGTCCCAGTAACGGAAGTAGATAATAAAGAGGTTCTATGGAAGAAAATTGAATCATTCCTGTTTCTAAATATTTTTATTGAATAAATTAATTATTGGAGGTGTTTTTTGGTCGTTAACTTAAAATCGTCAATTTTAGCATTAGCCAGATACGATGCCTGACTGATTTTTACTATTGAGCTTTTACCTGTTTTAAAATTTTTTATTTTTATTTCTTTGGGGTATATTAATTTTTTTGGATTGCTTATTGTCTTATAATCAGACATTATTGTAGATGTTATAATTTTTTGATGAGTATCAAATTCATCCATTCGTAAAAGACGATTTTCTTTCTTAGTAACACAGGCTATTTTGTATTCCTTGTCTTTATCCGGATTACCGATTCTTATCTTATAACACAATTTCCCATCAATAGTTTCTTCTCCGATAAGAGAATATTTTAGGTTGTCGTCAACAATAGAATGAAAAATATTTATTGGGATTCCGCTTTCCAGGATTTTTGTATGATGTTGACCTGCTCTTATTTTCTGAATTTTTCCTGTAGCCGGCATATAAATTTCAATGATTCCTTTTTTATTCAGATAATCAGTGGATAGAATTTTCATGCCGTACATGTCTTTAGGAGCAAGAACCGATATTAGTACTTTTTTTTGCTCATTAAATTCTGCAAAAGAAACTTCCAGGGATTTAGATTTTTCAATACCTTTTTTGTCGAAGGTTTTAACATCCATCAGTAAATGTACATTTATGAGAGATAAATCACGTTTCGAATTTTTAAATATCTGTTTTGCATCTATTCCTGATTTTGCAAAAGAATTTGAAAACAGCAGAAAACAGCTTAAGGCAATAATTAGTGTCCGTTTCATAATATGTTGGGTATATATATAAACTGTAAATTTATTCATTCTTTTCTATTTTTATACAATTAAGTTTAGTTTCATTAATATTATCTTTTTTTTGTTCCGTTAGTACAACAATAGATGGAACCAGCAACAATGCACATATCAGACATGAAAAAATTGATATTACGATTAAAAATCCGAAATAACGTAAAGGAATAAAGTCAGAAAAAATCAAAACGGAGAATCCTGTTATTACAGAAAATGCATTAAATATTATGCCTCTTCCGGATGTTTTTAAAGTATTGGCAGCAGCTAATTTACTGTCGTGATATTTTTTGTATTCCAGTTTATAGCGCCACAGAAAGTGAATCGTATAGTCTACTCCTACGCCTATCATAACAGAGGAAAGCATTGCCGTTACGATATCCAGCGGAATATGGCAAAATCCCATTAAACCAAATAAAAACAGGGAAGATAAAACCAGTGGAATACATCCATTGATACCTGTTTTAAAGGATCTGAAAATCAGTACTATTAAAATAAAGATTATTGCAAATGCAGCGATTATAGAACTTATCTGTCCTCTAATAACCATATCTGAAATTTGTATTTTAGAAAGTCCTGGTCCTGCAATACAATAGAGCAGGGGATCATCTTTTGTTATTTTTCTTAGTTTTTTTAATAAGGCTTTACCAGTACTGTTGCTCCCGTCGCGAACGCTAACAAGAATACGAGTGTTTTCATTGTTCTCATCTATAAGGCGTGAAACCATATTGTCATAACCGCTCATCCTGATAAGACCAATATTTTGCTGTGCTTCTGCCTTACTCTTTGGTAGTGACATATATCCTTCTTCGTCTTTGCTGTACATTCCCTTGCTTAAGTTTTTTAAAAAGTTAGAGGGAGATATTACATGTCCTGCTTCAGGGATTTTTTTTATTTTCTTTGTGTATTGGTCTATACGTTTCATGCAGTCAGTGGAAAGAATGTCTCCGTGAAACAGTACGGATATATACTGAGAGCCTCCGAATTTTTTATTAACAAGATTTATTCCCTGTTTTATTTCAGAGTTATGAGGGAAATATTCTTCAATATTAGTGTCTATTTTTAGAAAAAATATTCCAATGATATTAACAATAGCCAGAATTATAAATACGAAAATCACCTTACGGGGAAAACGGGTTACGCATTCAGAAAAGATGTTTAATATCCTGTTTGTAACAGATTTTTTTCTCTTTTCTTCATTTTTGATTTTAATTTCCGGCTTTTTATAAAAACATAATAAAACGGGCACCAGATATAAACTAAGAACAAGAGCAAATGCGATACCTGTAGCTGTTAGAATTCCCAGTTGTCTTGCCGGAATCATTTTGTGTGTAAGAAGTCCTAAAATTCCTCCTATAGTGGTAAGCCCTGTTAGTAAAATTGGTTTTCTTAATTCACGGTACACCTCTAAAATCACCTGTTTGATGTTACCTTTATTTCCTGAACGGTATTTTTCCTGATATAAATTAATAAGATGGATGCTATAGTCGTTGGCAATAGCTATTAACATTATGGGTAAAAGAATAGACACAAGTGAGAATTTCCAGTGAAGTATTCCCATTAATCCGAAAGAGAAAAGAGTAGAGAGAATTACTACCATAAATGGCAGTATTATTCCTTTCCATTCTCTGAATGAAAAATAAAGCATTATTACCATCATTAGTAATGCCAGTGGCAATAGTACGATAAGGTCTTTTTTTATATAGTATTTAATATTCTGGCGAATAAAAGGCAGTCCTCCTATATATACTTTTTCGCTGCCAGGATGATTTTTAATGACTTTTTGGATGGACGGAATTACTACATTATCTCCGATACTATCTGTTTTTGTTAGTATTATTGCTGTGGAAGTTAGGTCTTTTGAAATAAACCGGTTACCCATTTCATTATTCAGAATCTTTTGTTCAAGTTTCTCTTTTTTTACCGGATTTGTTGGAATTTCAGTGAAAATTGGATCAAATGAGGTAATACCGTCTTCATCAAGTCGAATTTCAATTACATCCTTTAATGACATACAATGCTCTATACCCTCCGTATTTTCGAGGTCTTTCGTAAGTTCTTTAATACGGTTAAAAGTTTCTTGATTGACAATATCTCTGTCTTTAGTAAGGATGATAAGAATCTTTTCACTACTTCCAAAAATACTGTCTATTTCATTAAGATATGTTTTATTTCCTACTTCACCTGGAATATAATTGTCAAATCCGACGTCTATTTTCAGGTTAGGAATTTGTTTAGCAGAAATGATTATGAGAATAATCGTTATTACTATAAAAAGATATTTATATTTATTGGAAAGTATATTCACCATTTATTTATTCAAAAATAGATATAATTTGAGTTGT
>JAENXA010000306.1 GCA_016649735.1 Prolixibacteraceae bacterium
CTTTATTCTTTAGCCGGAATTAATCATGACTAAGTATATTACAGAAACAGGTTATAGCTTTTTTATTCTTTTTTCTGCAGATTATAATTAAATCCGGAAAAATAAGCACTTTGTAGGTATTCAGTTTAGTATTTATAGTTCTTATAAGTAAATTCTCTAATTAATGAAATGTCTGATCCAATATTTTTTTATTTTTGATATAAAAAATAAGATTCAAACATGTAAAAATTTTATTACTTTCGTAGAAAGATGATTTATGAATCTATTTTAATTTAAACAAAAAGAATATGAGAAAGGTTTTTATGTATTCCTTATGTGGAATTTTATTTATTGGAACGGCCTGTACCAATGGTCAAAAGAAGGTGAAAAATGAGAGTGTTGTTAAAGAACAGACAAAAAAAATTGAGGTACCTGCTCCTGACAATACTTTGACTGCTGCAGAAAAACAGGCAGGATGGGCATTGTTATTCGATGGAAAAACTTCTGCCGGATGGCGTGGTGTTAATAAAAAAGTATTTCCTAAAGGATGGGATATTGAAAACGGCACATTGTGTTGCAAACCTTCCGGTAAAGGAGAAGCAGGATCTATTGATGGCGGGGATATCTTGTATGATAAGAAATTCAGTAATTTTGATCTGAAAATTGACTGGAAAATCTCAGAAGGAGGAAATTCCGGTATTCATTATCTCGGACAAGAAATAAATGACTGGCCTATATGGAAAACAGCACCTGAATGTCAAGTTCTGGATAATGAACGTCATCCTGATGCTCAATTAGGCAAAGACGGTAATCGTCAGGCCGGATCTTTGTATGATTTGATTCCTGCAAAACCTCAGAATGCAAAACCTGCCGGTCAATGGAACAGTGTCGAAATTATTTGTTACAAAGGAACTGTTATTCATAAACAAAATGGAAAGGTAGTTGTTGAATATCATTTATGGACAGATGACTGGAAAGCCCTGATTAAAAACAGTAAGTTCCCTGCTTTTAATAAAGATTTTGCCGATGTCGCAAAAGAAGGTTTTATTGCCTTACAGGATCATGGAGATCAGGTATGGTATAAAAATATTAAAATCAGGAAAATGTAAATTTTCTTACATGTAA
>JAENXA010000154.1 GCA_016649735.1 Prolixibacteraceae bacterium
ATTTTTTCATGATTGATTATTTAATATTTATCTTTTGTAATACGTCACAAATATAATTAATTGTTTTCATGTTGCAAATATTTCCAATGGAAAATATGTCGTGTTAATAAATTGTATCTTTTTTTAAGATATAAATACGGAGTAAAGTTTATAATACCTAAATTCCGGAAGGAAGTTTCGTAATGAGCATTCAAATAACGATAAATCAGGAAGTAAGCCGATTGAATCATAGCATTAGCTATGGTGATTGAGGATTACTTAGTGTAACGACTGATTTGAAGTTATTTGGATGCGTAATAGATAATTCTTTGCGGATTTTAGGTAATAATAAAAAAATAAGTTGTTTTGCTAAAAATACAATTGTTGATATAATTGTGATTTATAAAAAAAAGAATAAATTGTTCTTTCAAATATTAGATTTATATGTATGATATTATTGGAGATGTACACGGATATTCAGCGTTATTGAAAGATTTGCTGAAGAAAATGGATTATAAGCGGGAAGGTGATTTTTTTTATCATCCTGAAAGGAAAGTTATTTTCGTAGGAGATTTTATTAATCGCGGACCTGACACTTTAGAAACGATGAAAATAATTCGTACTATGGTTGAGAGGGGTAGTGCCTACGCTGTCCTTGGTAATCATGAGATCAACGCTCTTTATTACAGCCTTAAGGATAAAAAAGGTCATCATTTAACGAAAAAATGGTCCAGGCTTCATCTTGATTTAAATTCTGTATTGTCTGAATTTGTCAATTATCCTTCTTTATGGGAGAATTATATAAAATGGTTAAGAACTTTGCCTCTATTTCTGGATTTAGGTCCGATAAGAGTAGTTCATGCATGCTGGAAAAATGAGAATATTAAGTTGTTGAAAAAAGAGATGGATGAAGATATATTGAAAAGATCTTTTTTAAAGCAGGTAAGCAAAAATAACTCTGAGATGTCTTCTGCTTTTTGGGAAACCTGTAAAGGAGTAGATTTCCGTTTACCCAAGGATCTTCTTGTATATGATAAAAACGGACTGCCTCACCGGTCTTTTCGTTCAAAGTGGTGGATTAACCCGGAAGGAAAAACATTTCGCGAGATTTCATTTGAGAGTCGTTTTAAATTGCCTTCATATACAATACCTAAAGAAATTGTAAGATTCAGGGAACCTTATGCAAAGGATAATCCTATTATATTTTTTGGACATTATTGTCTGCAGGGAAGTTCTAATATTATATCTGATAATCTTTGTTGTTTGGATTCATGTGTGTATAGGAAGGGAAATCTGACTGCATATAGATGGAGCGGAGAAAAAAAACTTAAAGAGAAAAATATTGTCTGATGAAAATATAAAATGGTGATATGCAAATTGTTTCTCAATTTATCATTTTGTAACAGACTTTCTTTTTTCAGAACAATAATTTTTTTATGTTTTTTTTAGAAGATTTATTTGCAAACAAAAAAGAAATATTTATCTTTGCAGGGCTTTTAAGAAAAGAAAATGGTGCGGTAGTTCAGTTGGTTTAGAATGACGGCCTGTCACGCCGTAGGTCACGGGTTCGAGCCCCGTCCGCACCGCTTAAAAAAACTCTGGAATTAATTTTTCAGAGTTTTTTTATTGATAGCGCAAGAGAATTACTTGTTTGTTATATCTTTGATGCAAGCGTTATACTTGTGTCATTTTTATCGTAATCATCTGATTTTTTAGTTTCTAAGCGTTGCTGTAATTCTTTTCTCTTTTGATATTAGATTTAAGGCATCTATGATGTTATTGCAGATAACATCTGCATTTTGCAATGATTTAAGATGCACCTTCTTCCTGAATAACTGCGATTCCTAATGCTGCTGTTTTAAGCATAAGTGCATCATTTGTGCCGTTTCCTATGGCAATTACATTATCTTTTCCCAGGTCTGTCACAAATTGCATTTTTTGTTTGTCATGTGTCGATGGTTTTAGAATGTTTATACTGCAATTAGTGCCTAAGAGTTCATTCTCTGAAGATCCGAATGTGTCGGCAGTAAGAATATGAATTTTTATTTTTTTACTTAGATGGTTAAGAATATCTTTTACATTAGGTATTAATTTCCCGTCAATAGCTAATGTACCGTTGAAATCAAGTACCAGATGTTCGGCTTTAATTTTTTTCTGTTTGGGGATGTCAATGTTAATCATTTAATAGTATTAAAATTTTTATATTAAGTGCTATTTTCAATATAAATATAAATGCCGGAAAAAGAATTTCTTTTTCCGGCATTTATATAAACTCTTTAGAAGGGAAGGTCAGTTTCTTCTTCTTCTTTTTCAGGAGGAATATCATTATCCGTAAATTCAGGAGGAAGATCCTGTGGAATATCACCACCATCTTTTTCTACTCTCCATGCATTAACGTTGTGATACCATCTGCCGTTATATTCTCTTGATTCCAGAGAAAACGATACGTTAACATCTGTTTCTGTCTGAAAATTGTCAATAATACTTATTTTATCATTAAAAAGGGTGAAGCATATTTGTTTTGTATAAGAACCATCTACCATTTCGATAACGAATTCTCTTTTTTTCCACTCTTTCCCTGCTTTACTTACTCCGGAAGCTACGGGTAAAATCTGGGTTATCTTTCCTTTAATATCCATTTGTTGTTATTCTTTTTGAAAACTCAAAATTATTAAAAATAAATTAACTGGCGTTCAAAGTTAGAATTTTTCTATATAAAAAAGCAGGGGAAAATATTATATTTTCCCCTGCTTTTTTATATAGAAATTTGTCTTTTATTTTTTATCAGGTACAATACTTACCAATTCAACTTCAAAAATTAATGTAGAATTTGGACCGATTAATTTTCCTGCTCCTCTTGTACCATATGCAAGTTCACCCGGAATATATAGTTCCCATTTTGAGCCAACAGGCATAAGTTTTAAAGCTTCTGTCCAGCCTGGAATAACCTGACCTACTTTAAATTTAACAGGTTCTCCGTTTTTCTTCGAGCTGTCAAATTCAGTACCGTCAATTAAAGTACCTTTATAATTACATTCTACAGTTTCGTCAGCTGTAGGTGTTTTTCCGGTTCCTTTTGTGACAATTTTATATTGTAATCCACTTTTTGTAGTTACAATACCTTCTTTTGTTTTATTCTTTTCAAGGAAAGTTTTTCCTTCAGCTTCATTCTTTGTTGACTCTTCTTCGCTTACTTTTTTGAAAAATGCCTGAACAATAGTACGTGATTCTTCAGAAGTGATCTGACCTTTTTCACCTTTCATTGTACTAACAAATCCGTTTATAAGCAGATCGTCATTAAATTTCTTTCCTGCAGGAGAAGATTCCAGATTTTGTTTATTATTCTCACCTATGAGAATTCCCAGTGCATAACTTGCAGAGTCTGTAGAACTAGTGAGCTTTACAGATTTGGTTGTGAGTGAATTATCACTACACCCTGCCATTACCAAAACGGCAGAACCCATTAAAATAATTGATTTAAAATTCAGTTTCATAATGATTTATCTATTTTTATTTAAATATTTGAAATTTACATTATTTCCAATAATTCGACATCAAAAATTAAAGTAGAATTCGGACTAATGTCATTACCTGCTCCACTTTTTCCGTAAGCCAAGTCTGAAGGAATAAATAATTTCCATTTAGAACCTGTCTCCATCATCTGAAGAGCCTCTATCCATCCTTTAATTACTCCATTTACAGGGAATACTGCAGGTTCATTCCTTTTAATTGAACTATCAAAAACAGTTCCGTCAATCAAGGTCCCTTCATAATGACATTTTACCTTGTCATTTATTGATGGTTTATCTCCTGTTCCTTGTTTTAGAATTTTATATTGAAGACCGCTTTCGGTTTCTATTACTTCTTTGTCTTTTTCCAAATTTTCTGACAGGAATTTAATTCCTTCTCCTACATTTTTCCCGGTTTCAGAATTTTGTTGTTCTTCTAAATATTTTTTGAGTATGGCATTCGCTTCCTCTGAAGACAGTTTAGCTTCTTTCCCTGTAAAAATGTCATTCATTGCCTCAGCAAAAATAGATGAATCTACTTTTTTTACTTTTGACTGAATAAGATTATTAGCAATCGACAGTCCCAAAGCATAGCTGAATTTTTCAAATTGTCCTTTAAATTTGTTATTTGTCATATTAAATTCTTTTGGTTGCGAAGATAAAGTAAATTTTGGATTTTAAGTCGGTATTATGGTTTCAATCTTAATAATATTCCTCATTTTTTGCCTAAAAATAGCTTTTTATATTTTTTTAACAGACTATAGAACTTATGTATTAGGTTATATACATTATGTATACTCTCAATTTAAGGATTGTTACAAAATAACCTAACTTTTTAGGTCTTCTTTTTTA